>CAYTDW010000331.1:0-4205 GCA_964436585.1 uncultured Halioglobus sp.
CTTTTCCCCGCTGGCAAGCAGGGTGTCGCGCAACTCATCCGCCTTGACCGGATTGCTGACGGTGGCGACCTGGAGAATCCAGCCCACCGGCAGGCCTGAGCTGTCCAGCGCAGGCTTCTGGGGCGGTGCTGAGCGGGCCCCGGGCTCGGGCGGCGACGCTGCCGCTGGCACGGGCGCGTTGGCGTCAAGCACGCCCTCTGCGAGTGGCGTCTCCTCCACCTGTGCCATGTCCGCCTCCGGCTCGACCTCGGGAGAAGCCCGCAGCTCGCCCTCCCCGGGCGGCTCTATGGGTGAGGTATCGATCAGGGGCGGCGGCGGTATCTCCACCCTGCCCGGGCTGGAGCGCTGCGAGGGTTCGACGAAAATAATTGGCCAGAACACCACGCCCAGCGCGACCAGTATCAGGGCGCCGACCAGTCGTTGCTTGAGGATATCGTTCACGTCCTGGATCCCTTCCCCATCTCACCAGGTTGCTGCTCCAGCAGAGGCAGAACCTCGGCCACCGTATGAAAAGAGCCGAATACCACGAGCCTGTCTCCCGCGGCCATCACACCCTGCGCCCGCCGCAACGCCTGGCGCAGGTTCTTGCTGACACTGATCATGGCAATGCCCTCCTCCCGCAGCAGCGCCGCCACATCCTCGCCCGCGGCGGCGCGTGGGTTAGTTGGCTGGTCGGCGACAAACCAGGCGTCAAAGCAGCCGGCAGCAGCCGTTATCATGCCGCGAATATCCTTGTCGCCCATCACTGAAAAAAGTGCAAATGTCTTTCCACTACATACAGTTGCATTCAAAAACTCAACCAAATTATAGGTCGCGGCCGGGTTGTGCGCGACGTCCAGGACATAGTCGCGCCCGCCACTCGAAAGCCGTTCGCAACGGCCCCGGGGGCGCGCCCCCGCCACCGCGGCGATGACCTGGGGGTCGCTCATTTCGCAGCCCAATAGCAGCGCCGCCTGCAAGCCGGTGCAGATGTTGGCAGGTTTGAGGGGGCCCGCAGGCAGCGGGGGCAGCGCCCTGGGCCCGTTCGGGCCGCGCAGGCTGCCCTGCCAGTGGTCACCCCGGGACTCAAACCCGAACTCGGAGCCCAGGCGCAGGACCGGCTGTGATCCACTCGCAGCGGCAGATTCGATGAGTTCCGGCGGGGGCTGGGGATCGCCCAGGACGGCGGGGACACCGCGCCGCAAAATGCCCGCCTTCTCCCTGGCGATGCTGCCCCGGTCCGACCCGAGCCAGGCCTGGTGGTCCAGGTCGATGCGGGTGATCACCGCGACCGTCGGGTCGACAATGTTGACCGCGTCGAGGCGGCCGCCCAGGCCTACTTCCAGCACGAGCACATCCACCGCCCGGGTGCGAAATACCAGCAGGGCAGCGAGTGTGGCAAACTCGAAATAGGTAAGGCTGGTGTCACCCCGTGCGTCATCGACATCCCTGAATGCAGCAATAATTTCCGCGTCGCTGGCGTCGACGCCGCCCACCCGGATGCGTTCATTGAAGCGCAGCAGGTGGGGCGATGTGTATACCCCGGTATGCTTTCCCACACCGCCAAGTATGGCCTCCAGCACCGCAACGGTGGAGCCCTTGCCGTTGGTGCCGGCCACGGTGACCACCGGCACCGCGACGGGCAGCAGATCCAGTGCAAGCGCCACCGCGGCAACCCGCTCCAGCCCCAGGTCTATGGGATTCGGGTGCAATGTCTCCAGCCGCGCCAGCCACTGATCGAGTGAGGCTGTTTCCATTGGCTGCAGCTCTCGCCCCTGTTGCCGGCTACTCCTCAACGGCGCAGGGCAGGTCCAGCGGAACCAGTGTCTGGTGGGTCAGCTTGGCCAGCAGCCGGGCGATGGTGTCACGCATCTGGGTGCGGTGCACGATCATATCGATGGCCCCATGCTGCAGCAGGAATTCGCTGCGCTGGAACCCCTTGGGCAACTTCTGCCGGATGGTCTGCTCAATAATATTGGGGCCGGCGAAGCCGGCTCGCGCCTCGGGCTCGGCTATATTGATGTCGCCCAGCAAGGCCAGGGAGGCGGAAACTCCGCCGTAAATCGGGTCGGTCATTACCGATATATAGGGCACTCCCTCCAGCCGCATGCGCTCGATCACCGCACTCGTCTTGGCCATTTGCATCAGGGATATGAGGGCTTCCTGCATACGCGCGCCGCCGGATGCGGCGAAACAGACCAGGGGAATTCTCCGCTCGAGCGCCAGTTGCGCCGCCCGGGTGAACTTCTCACCCACGGCATAGCCCATGGAACCACCGTGGAAATCGAACTCAAAGGCCACGGTCACCAGGGGCAGGGCATGCACCGTGCCGGTGAAGGCGATGAGGGCATCCTTCTCGCCGGTGGCGCGCTGCGCGGCGCTCAGGCGATCGCGATAGCGCTTCTTGTCCTTGAATTTCAGGCGGTCTATCGGCTCGATCTCGACCAGGATTTCCTGCCGGCCCTCGGGGTCGAGAAAGACATCCACGCGGCGCCGCGCACCGATGCGCATATGGTGGTCGCACTTGGGGCAGACGTCCATGTTGCGCTCGACATCGGGGCGATACAGCACCGCATCGCACTTGACGCACTTCTTCCACAGTCCTTCGGGCACACTGGAGCGCTTTTCCCCTTCGCCGCTGCGCACGCCAGAGGGCAGAATCTTGCTAATCCAGCTCATTGCAAACCCCGCTCCAAAGAAGGCGCCATTATAAACGCGCCGTGAGGCAACTAGGAAGCTGCGTGGTCGATCCCCCGGCGAATCTCCGCCAGCAAGGTCACCGCTGCGGCCATGGCCGCCTCGTGATCGCCGCCAGCTTCGATTGCCCTGGCCATGGCATCCACCAGCGCGCTGCCCACGACAACCCCGTCAGCGACGCTGGCGACAGCCCTGGCGGAATCCGCATCCTTGATGCCAAAGCCCACGGCGACCGGCAGGCTGGAGTGCGCGCGGATCAAACCGAGATGGTGGGCGACATCCGCCACGTCCAGGTGCCCCGCCCCGGTGACGCCTTTCAGCGAGACGTAGTAAACAAAACCGCTCGCGATACTGGTGATCTGCCGGATGCGCTCGGCGGGCGTGGTGGGTGCGACCAGGAAGATATTGTCCATGCCGACCCGCTGCAGCTCGGCATTGACCGGCGCCACCTCCTCCGGCGGGATATCCACGGTCAACAGTGCATCAACCCCCGCTGCAGCGGCGGCGTCGGCAAACTTCGCGAATCCCATATGCACGACCGGGTTGGCGTAGCCCATCAGCAATACCGGGGTATCCCGGTCCTGTTGGCGGAATTCCCGCACCAGCTGCAGCACGCCACCCAGGTTGGTGCCATTGGCCAGGGCCCGCTCGTGTCCCAGTTGCAGCACCGGCCCTTCGGACATCGGGTCGGAGAATGGCACCCCCAGTTCAATGATGTCGGCGCCGCAGGCAACCATGCGGTGCATCAGCGGCACGGTGACATCCAGGCCCGGGTCCCCCGCCACCACGTAGGGGATAAGCGCCTTGCGTCCCTGCCGCGCCAGTTGCTGGAACCGCCCTGCTATTCGACTCACTGCCCAATCCCCTTAAAGCTGTATGCCATCGATCTGCGCGACGGTTTGCATGTCCTTGTCGCCGCGCCCTGACAGGTTGACCACGATGACCTGCTCCCGGGTCATCCGTGCCGCCAGTTTTTCGGCATAGGCCAGGGCATGGCTGCTTTCCAGCGCAGGCATGATGCCCTCCACGCGCGTCAGCGTGTGGAACGCGCGCAGGGCCTCATCGTCACTGGCCACCACGTAATTGACCCTGCCCAGGTCCTTCAGCCAGGCGTGCTCGGGGCCGACACCCGGATAGTCCAGGCCCGCCGAGATGGAATGCGTGTGCATGATCTGGCCGTCCGCGTCCTGCATCAGGTAGGTGCGATTGCCATGCAACACGCCGGGGGTACCGGCGGTCAGCGGCGCGGCGTGCTGGTTGGACGCGATACCGTGGCCGCCCGCCTCCACCCCGTACATCGCCACACCCTCGTCTGCCAGGAACGGGTGAAATAGCCCGATCGCATTGGAGCCGCCGCCAACACAGGCTACCAGCGCATCCGGCAAACGGCCGGTCCGGTCCTGGGCCTGGCGCCTGGCCTCGCGGCCGATCACGCACTGGAAATCCCGCACCAGCATCGGATACGGATGCGGTCCGGCGACAGTGCCTATGATGTAAAAGGTATCGTCGATATTGGTCACCCAGTCGCG
>CAYTDW010000332.1:0-4194 GCA_964436585.1 uncultured Halioglobus sp.
GGTGCTGCGCTCAACTACATGATGCAAGTCGGGCGCGACCGCATCGCCGCGCACGAGCTAGACCTCAAGACGTACGCGCATCAGCGCCTGGGCGAGCTCAACTGGCTCAAGATCCATGGCCAGGCCCGGAACAAGGGTGCGATCGTGTCGTTCTCCATCGACGGACTGCACCCGCACGACATCTCGACCATCATCGACCGGTCGGGTGTCGCGGTGCGCGCCGGTCACCACTGCGCCCAGCCGCTGATGGAGCGCCTCGGCATTCCCGGCACGGTGCGCGTGTCGTTTTCGATCTACAATACCCAGGAGGATGTCACCCGCCTGTTTGAGGGCATTCACAGGGCACAGCGCCTGTTTGCCTGAGCGCGAGGGAGTGAAAGAGCAATGTCAGTTGAAGTGTTTGATGTAAAGAGTGAACTGGTGACGGTGACGCCTGCCGCCGCCGAACATTTTCGCACCACCCTTGCAGCCAGGGGTTATGCCGGTGTCCGCATCAGCGTGCGGGAGAGCGGCTGCACCGGTTTCAAGTATGTCATGGATGAGGTTGAGTCCGACGGCAGCGAGGGCGACGTGGCGGTGGACCTGGCCAACGGGGTCACGCTGTTCCTCGAACCCGCCGCCCTGCAGTTCCTGCGCGGCACCCAGATCGACTACGCCCGGGAAGGCGTCAACCGCAGCCTGAAATTCAACAATCCCAACGTGACCGCCCAGTGCGGCTGCGGTGAAAGTTTCAGCGTGGAGTGATGCCGTGAGCGCCCAGGAAAGAACCCTTCTCACCACGCGCCGGGATTGCCCCGCCAGGCTGGTGCCGGTGGGCGACCCGGTGGTAATCCCGGCCCACACCTTTGTTACCCTGACCCAGGCGCTGGGCGGCAACTACACCCTCGTGTACAACGGCAACATGGTGCGCGTGGATGGCACCGATGCCGATGCCCTGGGCCTGGAGCCGCTCAGGCTGGATTTTCCCGCGCCGCCGGACGACAGCATCGACGAGGCGCAGGTATGGGAAGCGCTGCACACGGTATACGACCCGGAAATTCCGGTGGACCTGGTGAACCTGGGGCTGATCTACAGCGTGAAGATCGACCAGGGCGCCGGCCGGGTGGATATTCGCATGACCCTCACTGCCCCGGGCTGCGGCATGGGCCCGGTGCTGGTCGGGGATGTGGAGTACCGCGTGGCCCAGGTGCCCAATGTGCGCAAGGTCGCCGTGGAACTGGTATTCGATCCGCCCTGGCATCGGGAGATGATGTCGGAGGAGGCACAACTCGAAACCGGCATGTTCTACTAGGCGCTGCCCTCGAGTGCCCGACCCCGCTGCCAGCGCAAACCCCTTCGGCCACACGATCACCAGCCAGGATATCCTCGACACGCTCGGGTTTCTCGACAGCTGGGAGGACCGCTACAAATATATTATCGACCTGGGCAAGGAGCTGCCGGCCCTGCCGGCGGCCCTGCATACCCGGGACCGGCTGGTGCACGGCTGCCAGAGCCAGGTCTGGATTGATACCCGGATGGAAGATGGACGCCTGCAACTGGCAGTGGACAGCGACGCCTTCATTGTCAAGGGCCTGCTCGGCCTGGTGCTGGCGGCCTACAATAATAAGGCGCCCGCAGACGTGCTCGCCTTCGACATCGACGCCTATTTCGAACAGCTCGACCTGCTGCGCCACCTGTCACCCACCCGCGGCAACGGCTTGCGGGCGATGGTGCAGAGAATCCAGGCTATCGCGCGCGACAACGCCTGACTGTTCACCAAGCCGAGGGACACCGACATGAAGACATTCGATCGCCGCAGGTTCGTACAGGGAGCCGGCCTGCTGTCGGTGCTGGCCTGCCTGCCAGCCAGCGCGCTGGCGCAGATCATCAGCAGGACGCCGCCCATCAGCCCTTTCGGCGCCGATTCGACCGCCGAACAGGTCACCGCGGGGCTGGACCTCAGCGGCAAGACCTATGCCATCACCGGCGCCAACTCCGGGCTGGGATACGAGACCATGCGGGTCCTGGCCATGCGCGGCGCCCATGTCATCGGCATCGCCCGCACCATGGAAAAAGCCGAGGAGGCCTGTGCCAGCGTGACCGGCAAGACCACTCCCGCGTTCCTGGACCTCGAGGACCTCCAGTCGGTGGTGAACTGTGCCGCTGCCATCCGGGCGCTGGGCATACCGCTGGACGGCCTGGTCTGCAACGCCGGAATCATGGCCCTGCCCGAGCGGGAACTGGTGCATGGCGTGGAGAAGCAGTTTGCGGTCAATCACCTGGGACACTTCGTCCTCATCAACCAGCTGCTGGAAACTGTCGAGTCCGCGCCCCAGGGCCGCTTTGTGATCCTCAGCAGCAGGGCGCACCAGGGGGCGCCTGAAGCGGGCATCAAATTCGACGATCTGGCGTTCGAGCAGGATTACGTCCCCTGGGCTGCCTACGGCCACTCCAAGCTGGCCAACGCGCTGTGTTCCCTCGAGCTGGCGCGACGCCTGTCCGGTACCAGCACCACCTCCAACAGCGTGCACCCCGGTGTCATCAACACCAACCTGGGCCGGCACATGCCCTGGTACATGCAGTGGGGTGGCAAGTTGTTCGGCTGGGCGTTCATGAAGACGACGGAGGAGGGCGCCGCCACCCAGACCTACGTGGCGACCAACCCCGGCCTGGTCGGGGTCAACGGCGTCTACTTTGTCGATTGCAACCCGGATCCGGGCGAGACCCCGCACATGCAGGATGCGGCGATGGCGCGGCGGCTGTGGCAGGTATCCGAGGAGCTGACCGGGGACTACCTGCCCGCGGCGGCCGCGGGTGTCAACGCTCCCGCATGACCCTGGCCAGCCGCTCCGGCTGGCGCCAGCGCCCTCCCAGCAGGCGCCACAGGTAGGCCAGGGCCAGGCACAGGATCATCGCCACAAACACCCACCAGGACACCATCGGCTCCAGGGCTCGCACCACGATGACGTAGTACTGGATCACCAGCATCAGCCAGTGCAGTGAAACCGAGGTCAGCATCACCCAGCGGGTATCGCCGGCTCCCCGCAGGGTGCCGCCGGCGATCATGATGGTCGCGTCGGCCAGCATATAGGTGCACAGCCCTATCATCATGCTGGCGGCGAGTTCGGCGATGGCGTCGAATTCCGTGCCCGGCGTGCGGAATACATCCACCAGTGACACCCGGAAAACCAGGAAGATCACCGCCAGCAGGGCGGCGTAACCCAGGGCCAGGATGAAGCCGGAGGAGATCACCTGGTTGGCCCGGCCCATATCCCGCATGCCCACGAACCTGCCGATCAGGCTCATTACCGATATATTGAGCCCGATCATGGGTACGAACGACAGCATGTCCCAGTTGAACACGATGGCCATGGCGGCGCCCTGGACCACGCCGTAGGACTGGAACAGCAGCAGGAACAGATTGAAGGTGGCCATGTTCATGAAACTCTCGATGCCCGCGGGGATGCCCAGGCGCAGGTAGCGCCGCATGATGGCCGGGTCGTACCGCAGCGAACGCGCCACCTCGAACTGGCGCCGGTGGTCGCGGGACAGGTAGAACGCGATGAACAGGCCAGTGCCGAACACGGTGGCGATTACGGTGCTCAACGCCGCACCCATGATCCCCAGTGCCGGCAGCCCGAACTTGCCGAAGACCAGAATCCAGCAGAGCGGGATATTGAGCGCCACCGCCAGCACGTCCGAGATCATCACCACCCGGGTGCGGCCGATGCCGGCGAAGTAGGAGGCCAGGCAGGCCTTTACCAGGTTGAAAAAGCTTCCGGTCATCAAGAGCTGGAAGTAAACGGTCTCCAACCGCACCTGGGTGGGGTCGTGGCCGAGGTAGGAGAAGACCCTGCCGCCGAAGTAGCCGGTCAGCAGCAGCGGCGGGATACAGGCTGTCGCCAGCAGCAGGCCCTGGCTGACGACCCGCGGGCACTTGGCCAGGGCGCCCGCGCCGTAGTACTGGGCGGCCAGGGCATTGGCATAGGTGATGACGCCCATGAAGAGCGACAGGCAGAACGCGAAGGCCACGCCGCCGCCCATGGTCGCGGCGATATGGGTGGCGTCGAGAAACGACATGAACCAGCGGTCGGTGAACAGCATGACCGCAAAGCTCCCCTGCGACACCACCATGGGCAGTGACAGCCAGAGCAACTCGCGCAGGGTGGTCCGCGACAGAATGTTCAAGGGCGGGTCCGGTGCGCCAGGACGGGG
>CAYTDW010000333.1:0-4178 GCA_964436585.1 uncultured Halioglobus sp.
ACTCGCGGGTGGTGCCGTTGCCGCCGAACAATCGGAAAGCCTCGGCGACCACCTTTTCCGCCTCCTCGGTCACCGTGACCTTGCCCGAGGCCGTCGCCCAGGGGTGCCCCGACGGACTCTGGCGCGCGTAGGCCAGGGAGCGGCGGGCGACTGCGCGGCACAGTTCAACACGGCGCATCATGTCGCCGAGACGATAGCGGGTCAGCTGGTGGTCGATCAGGCGCTGGCCACCCTGCTTGCGCTCATGGCAGTAGTGCAGGGCCATCTCGAAGGCGGCTCGGGCGACGCCAGTGAACATCTGGCCCATATGCGTGCCCGCAAATGACCAGGCGGAAGCGACATTGCCGTAGTACTCGTCCTTCACCGCCACTGCGAAGCGCCTGGGGATTTTTACATTGTCGAAAAACACTTCCCCCTGCGGCAGCGCCCGCTGGCCGATTTTTTCCAACGGCTTGCCCCGGGATACGCCGGGCAAATCCAGCGGCACGATCACGGTCACGCCATGGGGCCGGCCATTGGCGTCGAAGTACCCGTCGCCGTAATCCGCGCTCAGGTAACACAGGGCCACCTGGGCCACCGCGCCATTGGACACCCACGCGGAGCACTGGCCATTGATGACGATCTCATCGGCGCCGACCTTGGCGAGCATACTGCCCTTGTTGCCCTGCTGGCCCGAAGGCCACTCCCGTTGCATGTCAAAGGCGCCCACGTCGGTGCCCTTGTCCGGGTGGGTAATCATCCAGCAGCCGATCTTGCCGGTGGAGAGGTCGACAAGTTCCTGGTTGCCCACTGCCTTGGCCATTTCCAGCGGAAAACTGTTTACCGTCAGGGAGACAGCCAGGCCCGCATCCCCCCAGCCCATCTCTTCGCCGATGATCGATTCCATGCGGTTGGCGACAGCCGGCTCAAACTGGTCCAGCAGGTCAGGGTCGAGGCCCAGCTTCGCGGCCTCGGCCATGACGGCCCAGTAAGGCGACCCCGGTGCAGCGACATCCGCGGCGGACATCCTGTCAAGTTCCTGCCCGACAGGGCGCAGCACGTTTTTCGCGAACTGGTGCACCACGCCCTGGATTGCCGACTCCACCTCGGTCAGGGGAGCCTCAAAGCCGGTGAGGCCAACGTCGGGCAGGGTCAATTCAGTCTTGAGCTTGAGCATGACGATCTCCGGCAATCAGTATCGTTATTGGTGACGCGAGATGATGGGGTCAGTCTAGGTCCCGCCGGGTATTTCATCTTGCAGAAATAGCGCGTATCTTTATCAAAAAACGCTCATGAGGCCGCGATGAAAAACTGGCAGAAGGTGCGCCGGGAACTCGGCAGCACACCGCTGGCTGAGGGTCTTGTGGGCGGCTCGGCACCGGGTAGTGCCGGTCTGTACGTAGAACATTATATGTTGCACGACATTGAGCGAACGGTGTCAGGCCTAGCGCGCACCGGCCTGGTCACCCAGTTTGGCGGCGCCCGGGTGCGGGAGGGAGAGAGCGGGGCTTGGCGCAGCAACACCCTGCCCAGCCAGTCCCTGCTGATACCCGCGGGTTGCCCCACTCATTGGCATTACGCGGGCACCGTGGATTTTGCGGTATTTTACTTCCCGGATCGAACCGACGGCGTTATCGAGCGACTGCGCCTGCTGGCCGCCAAGGCCGGTGAGCCGCTGACTATCACCGACACCCTGGCCAGCGCCCTGGCACTGCAACTGGTGAAAGAACTGCACAAGGGGCGTGGCAGCGACGAGCGCTTCATGGCCATGCTGGCACCGCTGATGCTGGAACAGATATACCGCGCGCTGACCACTCCCGAGACTCGGGGCTTCAACCCGCGGCACGTTCACTTCAGCCGCCTGCAGTCCGTGCTCGTCTACATTCGCGACCATCTGGGTGAGGAACTCTCGGTGGCGGTTCTGGCGGAACAGGCCGCCGTGAGCGTCGCGCATTTTCGCCGGCTGTTCCAGGAGGCCATGGGAACGCCGCCCCACCGCTACGTCCTGGCCACGCGACTGGAGCAGGCGCGCAACCTGCTGGCAGTAACCCGGCTGCCCATCGCCCGGATCGCAGACGAGTGCGGCTTCAGCAGCCAGAGCCACTTTACCGCCAGTTTCAGGGCCGCCCACGCCTGCACACCCGCGCAGTATCGCAGCCAGTTGCAGCAGCCGGCGGCGCGGAAAGCCAACGCCGGAGGATGACAATGCAACCGAACCCCCGCAATAGCGGATTTGACACCTTATTCGTACGCAATATGGTCGAGGCCGCACTGCGCATAGGCCTGATTTTCCTGCTGCTGCTTTTTACCTTTGATATCGTCCGGCCCTTCCTGATACCGCTGGCCTGGGGCGGCATCATCGCCATCGCCGCTTTTCCGCTCACCAGGCACCTGGAGGCATGGCTCGGAGGCCGGCGCAAACTGGCGGCCACCCTGGTCACCCTGTTCCTCATCCTGATTCTGGTCCTGCCCTGTTACCTGCTGACGGAGGCCCTGGTGTCCGCCGCCAAGTCATTCTCCCATGGCGTGAGCAGCGGCGAGTTGCAAATCCCCGGGCCCAGTGAAAACGTGGCCCGGTGGCCCGTCATTGGCGAAAGACTGCACGCGGCCTGGTCACTCGCGCACAACAACCTGCAGGAGGCGGTAGCGCAGGCGGCGCCGCGCCTTAAAACCCTGGCGGCCACAGTCGCCAGCACTCTCGGCGCAGGCCTGGTAAGCGTCATCATGTTCGTGATTTCCCTGCTGGTTGCCGGTGGCTTCATGGCCTACGCCGACACTTCCGCGGCAGCCGTCCAGCGTTTCTTTGTCCGCCTGGGGGGGCTCAACCCCGGCGGCGAGTGGGCACAGATGTGCGTCCTCACCGTGCGCAGCGTCCTGCAGGGCGTGGTGGGCATCGCGGTGATCCAGGCGGCGCTCTGCGCCGTGGGCCTGTTTGCGATGGGCATTCCCGGTGCGCCCATCTGGTCCGCCCTCATCCTGTTACTGGCCGTCGCCCAACTGCCAACGATCCTGGTGGTAGCGCCCATCGTGCTGTATGCATTCAATCACTATGAGACCACCCCAGCCGTCATCTTCACGGTGTGGATGGTGGTCGCCGGTGTCAGCGACACATTTCTCAAGCCGCTGTTGATGGGGCGCGGCGTCGACATACCTATGCCTATTATTCTCATGGGAGCCATCGGCGGCCTGATTGCCGCCGGTGTCATAGGCCTGTTCGCCGGCGCGGTGGTGCTGGCGATATGGTACAAGCTGTTCAACAGCTGGATGGCACAGACGCCGATCGAGGACGGGGCTGATTCACTAACCGCAGATGCCCGGCCAGCGGCGGGCCCTACAAATCGGGGATAAGTTTCGAGAAACGCTCGATCATCGGCATGACCATCTCCGGCTTGTCCCAGTTCTGCATGCCCACGCCGATATTGCAGCGCTCTATACCCATATCCCGGTAGGACTTGAGCAGGTCGGCGCTGACCTCTGCCATCACCACCAGCGTGATCTCCACCGCGTCCGGGTTGCGGTCGCAGTCCCGCACCAATTGCCGAAAGTCCTCGATGCTGCGGGCCACATCCGGCAGGGCCACGTCCACGGGCATCCAGCCGTCCGCCCAATCGGCGGCGTGCCTGACGCCAAGCGGACCCATGGCGCCAAAAACCACCGGCGGGCCGCCGGGCTGCAGCGGTTTGGGATCCAGCCAGACCGGATCAAAATCGATCAGCTCGCCGTGGAACTCTGGCTCGGCAGCGGTGAACAATGCTCGCTGCGCCAGTACCGTCTCCCGCATGGCCAGGTAACGGCGTTGCCAGGGCAGGCGCGTGGCGTTGCTGAATTCCTCCTCATTCCAGCCGACGCCGCAGCCGATGATCACCCTCCCGCCAGAAAGCCGGTCGAGGGTGGCGATGGTTTTTGCCTGGGAAAACAGCTCGCGCTCCAGCAACAGCGCGATACCGGTACCGAGCTTCAACTTGCTGGTTACCGCCGCCGCCGCCATCAGCGAGATATAGGGATCCATCATCTTGCGATAGGGCCCGGGCAGCTCGCCACCGGCCGGATAAGGTGTCTTGCGCGACACCGGAATATGGCTGTGCTCGCCATACCAGAGTGATTCAAAGCCGGCCTCTTCCAGGGTCCGTGCCAGCAGGTCCGGTGCGGGATCCTGCGCGGTGTTCATCGAGCTGAAACCAAGATGCATGTGTCTTACC
>CAYTDW010000334.1:0-4175 GCA_964436585.1 uncultured Halioglobus sp.
GTGTTCAGCGCACAGATGTATTCCGCCCTGGTGCTGGTGGTGCTGCTGACCACGCTGGTGGGCCCAATTCTGCTCAAGCCGCGGTTGTCACGCTTTTGAATCCGGGCCTTGTTTATACGCAAACGTAGAGTTGGCAGGCCCTTATCGCCTGCTGCCTGCGTTCAATCGCTTACTCTACAAGTTCATTGGCACCGATAAGTGGCAGCAGTTTGGACAGGGTTTCCTCGAATTCGCTTTGCCTGGCAGTAACGATTTTTTTCACCTTCCGCTCTTTCCACGCGAGGGTCTGCACCAGGCTGGCCGCGACTACCGAGGGCTGTTGCATACGCGACAGGGGAACCTCGGTAGCGCCACCTCGAATGCTTGTGCTGATCGGGCAGCAAATCAGTAATCCGGTTTTGCGATTGTATTCGCGGCTGCTCAACACGAGTGCCGGGCGATACTTGCCTATCTCCTTGCCCCTGGTGGGTTCGAAATCGAGCCACACGATGTCTTTGCGTCCAGGAATAAAGGCGCCCCTGGCCATTTATTCACCCATTTCTGCGGCCACAGGAGTGGCCAGTTCATCCGCGTGTGCTGTAGCGGGGTCCAGGTCCGCCAGCAGTTCCTCCTCGGAGTAGGGCAGGCGAAGCTTTTTCCCCGGCGGGTGTGCCGGCTTGACCATGATACCTTCCGCGGAGACTTCCACGACGACTTTGGTTCCGTCCCTGAAATTTGGAAGCTCGGCCATAGCGCCGGTTACGCGCAGGGCCAGGCTGTTTCCCCACTTCTTGATTTCTGACTCAATTTTCATAGGAGCCACCGTTTAATCGAGGTCGTCATTGCGGCAAGTATATACGGAGTAGATACACAATCAACTAGCAGAATCGGCCGTTTTCCATCCTGAATGCCGATAGTGTCGCGGATACCGGTAGGGACGATCGCTGCAGCCTGCGAGCCGATCCACAGCGCGAGCCCACACTGCGGCGGCCAGTTGGGAGCTGGCCCCGGCTACAGGCAGGCGTAGATCGCGGCGCAGAGGGCCAGCGCGCGCGGTGATCGCACCCGCCAGTCACTGCGATTGAGCGTATAGCCAATGGCGAGCTGCGCCCTGGGGTCGCACCAGCCCAGCGGCCCGCCGATGCCGGGGTGACCAAAGGACTCCGGGTTGGGCGAAAATATGCCTGCTTCTTCCTTCACGAATCCCTGGGACCAGCCCAGGGCCTTGCCCAGCACCAGGTCGCGAGCACTCCAGGACTGGCGGCGCATGACCTGCTCCAGGGTCGCCGGGCGGATCCATTCCCGCCCCTGCCAGTGGCCGCCCACCGACCAGGGCAGGTAAGCCCGCGCCAGTCCCCGGGCGCTGGCGGTGGCGGAAGCCCAGGGCAGGCAGCAGCGCCGCGCGGGTTCGGCGTTGTAATCCGCCATGTCGCCGGCCGGGTTGGTCAGTGCCTGTTTGGCCGGTCCGCCGCGCAATACCGAGCGCGCGACATTGGCTTCGGTGCTGCCGCCGCGAACGGCCGCCCACAGCATCTGCCCCAGGCGCGCGCCATTTTTCACCGGCAACAGTGTCGCCACGCGCTGATCCTGCGCGGCGGGGGTTCCCATAAAGACGTCGGCCCCCAGCGGGTCCAGCCACTCGCGGTGCAGGTAGGCGCCCACGGACTCGCCGCAGGCGATTTCAAAGAAATGGTCGGCATACATGCCAAAGCTGAGGGCGTGGTAAGCCTGGGCCGCAGGCACGGCGGGCGCCTGCCGCTCCAGCGCCGCGCGCATGGCCGGGCGTTGTGCCGGGTCGCAGTACTGGGCAAGGGTAAGCGGCGTGCCGAGCGCGGCCAGGCCCGCCTGGTGGTTGAACAACTGGCGCACGGTAATCGCCTGTTTCCCGGACTGGCCGAACGCCGGCCAGTACTGTGCCACGGGAACATCCCATTCGAACGCGCCGCGCTGCGCCGCCAGGTTGAGGGCGATGGCGGTCAAGCCCTTGGTGACCGAGAACACCACTGAGAGCGTGTCGGCGCTCCAGGGTGTTTGGCTAACGGGATCGGCCAGCCCACCCCACAGGTCCACCACCCGCTCACCCCGGTGGTACACACACAGCCCCGCGCCGACTTCCTGACCGCCGGCGAAATGCCGGGAGAACTGCTGCGCAACCCGTTCAAATGCGGGTGCGTAGCGCCCACTTACCATGCCATTGATTTCACGCATGAGTCACCTCGCCGATAATCGTGCGGTTATAGCGCAAGCGGCTACCAACGTCTACGAACCGGCGCACTACAGGCGTCCCCTGTGGCGGCCAGACTGGACATCGTGCGCCTGACCCGCCGCTGTGGCGCGAAAACCGTGGCTTGATTCAAATCAAAATTTAACGGAACGCTTTCGAAAGTCGCTTAACCATTTTTTCGGGTAGACGTAAAATGCTAAAAGTGAAAGGAACTGTTAGGGGAGAGGGAATATGGGATTGTTTTCAGGAAAAGGGCTTTCTGCCGTTCCGGTGTCGCTGCTAGCCGTTGTCCCTGTTGTTGCATTGGCACAGCAAGGCAGTATAACTTTCTCGCCACCGGGCTCCGTCCCCATCCCCACGCTCGGTTGGAGTGCTCTCTTAGCTCTGGTAGTTTTGCTACTGACAGTAGGCGCCTGGCACCGCTTTCGCAGCACCCGGTCCGGGGTGGCGAGTATTGCGCTGCTGGTTGCCGCCCTGGCAAGTGCTGCTGTAGGCATCAGCCTGATACAGCAGGTGACCGCCGCCGGCGGCCAGTCAATCCTGAGTCCCAATGAATCTACAACTTTCGAACTACAGCCCAACGCTAACAATGTATTTTCCAATGAGTCCGGGGTGGATCAACGAGTGAGCGCGCGTACCCTGCCGGGAGCCTGTGCGAACGCGGACACTCCCGCAGAGGGGATAGACACCGCCTGCCAGCTGGGCAGTACCGTGGCCGTTGGTGCTAGCTGCTCCGTGGATTGCCGGGAAGAGACTGCGCTCTCTCCCGGTCAGGTACAGCGAGTCGATGGCTCAATGGTCGATGTGGACTTTGTACCCTGCGGTGAGGGTTCCGGTAACTGCACCGCCGATGCTGCCCGGCAGGCCTGTCAGGCCGTGGGCAAGCGGGTGGTCAGCCATGCCAGCGATGGCAGCGGGACCGTCTACTCACTGGGGGCCACCAACTCATGCCACTGGAGTATCAGCTACTACAATTCCGATCAGGATCTGCCGGCCGGCGCGTGCCTGGCCGGTGTGTCCAACCTGGACTGGAGTTCCTGTTGTACCGCGTCAAACTGGCACGGCAATACCGTACCCTTTCCCCCCGCCGGCACGGTGTTTGGCTATGTCGACTCCGTTAATGGCAACTCTGGCTACGACCCCAACTGGCCCAACACCTCGGGTGCGAAGTGGGGGTGTCAATCCCTGAGCAGTCCGGCGACCGGTGCTGGCTGCACCTCGGTCTATGTGGCCTGTACCAGTGCCGCTGATCCATGACCTAGTCCGGGGGTGGGGGTCGTTATCTATGAGAAGACGTCTGTCGGAGTGTTTAGCCGCGTAAGAGGCCGGTAGTTCTCCTTGCCGCTGTCCCCGCCCCGGTCGGCAGGCCAGAGGATTGCCCACCCTTTTGCGTGAATTTGTCGATCTCGACATCCCGCCCCTTCTTCCCTAGAATCCGCCGCCTCTTTGCGCGCCCCGTACCGGGACGCCGCAGCCAATAGCCAGGAACACGCCCGTGATCTCTACCGCCAATATCACCATGCAGTTTGGCGCCAAGCCGCTGTTTGAAAACATCTCGGTCAAGTTCGGCGACGGCAACCGCTATGGCCTGATCGGCGCCAATGGCTGCGGCAAGTCCACCTTCATGAAAATTCTCGACGGCAGCCTTGCGCCCAGCGCGGGCAACGTGTCGATCACGCCGAATGAGCGCGTGGGCAGGCTGCACCAGGACCAGTTCGCCTTTGAGAAGTATTCGGTGGTGGATACCGTGATCATGGGGCACCGGGAGCTGTGGGAAGTGAAACAGGAGCGCGACCGCATCTACGCGCTGCCGGACATGTCGGAAGACGACGGCATGAAGGTCGCCGAGCTGGAGACCCTGTTTGCGGAAATGGACGGCTACACCGCCGAGAGCCGGGCAGGGGAGATCCTGTTGGGCGCGGGTATCGACAGGGCGCTGCACTTCGGGCCCATGAGCGAGGTGGCGCCGGGC
>CAYTDW010000335.1:0-4175 GCA_964436585.1 uncultured Halioglobus sp.
CGTCGCAAAATCAGTTTAATGGGTGCCGGTGTCCCCCGTTAATGATGAAGAGCCTTTAGCGAGAGTTTCAGAGCGCCGGGACCCTGCGGTCGCACCCGTCTCCAACAATCGTGGAACTCGGGGTGATCACCTCAAACGACGCACGATCCTGCTGCAATATGTACTCATCATCTCGCTCGAAATGAGCAAAATGTAACTTCCGGTCTCAGATCGTCCAGTGAGTACACGTTATGCCGCAGGCTATCTTTATGTCAGACACTGCGCTTGCTGCGCGCTACCAGGTGAGCCGCGCCACGATCTGGCGCTGGGCGCAGGCCAAGCGATTCCCCGATCCCGTAAAACTCTCCGAGGGTTGCACTCGCTGGCGACTCGCCGACGTTGAACAATGGGAGAGTGAGCAGCTGCGCGCATACCAGGTTAAAGCCTGAAGATCAGTGTGGTTCCACTGGAAACACCCCGAAATCAACCGGTGCGGGGGCTGAGAGGGTGCCCTGGTTGATTGGCTATCGCAGTGAACCGGTCGACTTCGCCATCGTCACTAGCGAGCGCAGCGGTGCAGTGACGATGGCGGCGCAGTCCCGAACGGCGGCGCATCCCGGTCGAGTTGATGTGTTACCGGCGAGTTTGTTTCAATTGTACGTAGATCTGCAAGCTGATTTTAACGCACTATTTCTATTAGTCCTTCTGGTGACGCCCGTTGCCAACCAGGCACGACAGAGCATCGCTGGGCTCATCGATGCCGGAATTTTGTCGGAACAGACCACAGGCCCGTGACGCGCGGCTCACAGAATCTCCAGCGTTGGCCGAGCGAATCTCGAGAGACGTGGATCACGATAAGTTCATTGCCTGGGCAATAGCCAGTGACACCCGGACCATCATCAGTGGCGACAATGATTTGGTTATAGTGTCTGGCTACAAAAGCGCCAAGGTCATTACAGCAGGAGATTTCGTTGATAGACGCATTCTCTGAGGAAATCCGTATTGCAGCGTTGCTCAAGGTCATTATGGTCTGTCGGTAACAGTAAGTGTGCCGGCTTCGATGAGATTGGGAGATCAAGGTGCCAGAGCTGAATACCTCAGTGTTCATCGTCCGCCGGGGAACGAGTAAAACCGCCGCCCCGGACGGCCGCACTATTGAAGCGGATATGGCAATGATACTTCAATCGCACGCGCCTCTTTGCGGTGCAACAGCTGATACACCGTCGGAACAACCAGCAAGGACAATAGCGGGGCGGTGATCATACCGCCGACCATCGGCGCGGCGATACGGGTCATTATCTCACTGCCAGCGCCGTCACCCCAGAACAGTGGCAGCAAGCCGGCGACAATTACGGCTACTGTCATCGCCTTGGGCCGCACCCGCATTACCGCGCCCTCAATAATGGCCTCCCGTAGATGTGCTTCCTGCGTGTGACCGGCTGCCACGCGTGCCTGCCATGCGCGATTTAGGTATAGCAGCATTATCACCCCGAACTCGGCTGCGACGCCTGACAACGCAATGAAGCCGACGCTGGTGGCGACCGACAGGTTAAAATCCATCAGGTACAACAACCAAAAGCCACCGGTCAGCGCGAAGGGCAGGGTACCCATGATCAGCAGCGCATGATCTATACGCGCAAAAATAATATAGAGCAGTATGAAGATAGTCAGTAGTGTCGTCGGTATGACCAGTTGCAGACGCGCGTTGGCGCGTTCCAGAAATTCGAATTGTCCCGAGTACGCCAGGCTGGTGCCCGGCGGCAGGGCTACATTGTCCTCTATCGCCTTGCGCAGGTCGGCTACCACCGAGACGAGATCGCGGCCGCGCACATCCACGTATACCCAACCACTCAGGCGGGCGTTCTCCGTTTTTAGCATGGCCGGTCCGTCGGTCACGCGGATGCTGGTAACAGCCCCCAGCGCAATCTGTGTTCCGGACGGTGTGAGCAGTGGCAGGTTTTCCAGGCGTTCAACACTGTCGCGCCAATCGCGCGGGTAACGCAGACTGATTGGAAAACGGGCCGGGCCTTCGACGGTTTCACCGACATTCTGCCCGCCAATCAGACTGGCTACGACCGATTGCACATCGGCAATATTCAGGCCGTATTGCGCGGCGGCGGCGCGATCAATGTCGATATCGATGTAGCGCCCGCCGGTAAGGCGTTCGGCCAAGGCGGAGGATACGCCCGGTACTGTTTTCGCGACGCCTTCGATGTCGCTGGCCATGCGATCTATCTGCTGCAGCGTTGCCCCTGCGACTTTTATCCCGATCGGACTTTTAACACCGGTGGCCAGCATGTCAATGCGGTTGCGAATTGGCGGTATCCAGATATTGGTTAATCCCGGGACCTGCACTGCGCGATCCAGTTCCTCCACCAGCTTTTGTGGCGTCATCCCCGCCCGCCACTGCGCCCGCGGCTTGAACCGTATTGTTGTTTCGAACATTTCGAGTGGGGCAGGGTCCGTGGCACTGCCCGCCCTGCCAGCTTTGCCGAAGACGAGAGCAACTTCCGGCACACTCTTGATCATGCGATCGGTTTGCTGCAACAACTCAGCGGCCTTTTGCGCCGATAATCCCGGAAGTGCGCTCGGCATGTACAGCAAGTCGCCTTCATCGAGCGCGGGGAGGAATTCGCCTCCAAGCTGGCTGATTGGCCAGAGGGTTGAGGCCAGCACCAGGGCAGCCACCGCCAGTGTCGCTCGCGGATGCGCCAGCGCCGCATCCAGCGCGGGCCGGTACAGTTTGATCAGTAGGCGATTGAGAGGGTTTGCTTGCTCATCCGGCAGTTTGCCGCGAATCCAGAACCCCATCAGGATCGGCACCAGTGTCACTGAAAGACCGGCGGCGGCTGCCATCGCATAGGTTTTCGTGAACGCCAGCGGTGCAAACAGTCGGCCCTCCTGCGCTTGCAGCGTGAATATGGGTATAAATGACAGCGTGATGATCAACAGGCAGAAGAACAGTGCCGGGCCCACTTCTATGGCTGCATCACTGATGACCTGCCAGTGTTCTTCCCCTTGTAGATCCTTTTCAGGGTGTTGGTGGTGCCATGCTTCGATTTTTTTGTGCGCATTTTCAATCATTACGACTGCGGCATCGACCATGGCGCCGATCGCGATGGCTATGCCGCCCAGCGACAGGATGTTGGCGTTGACACCTTGGTACCGCATGACCACGAATGCGGTGAGTATGCCCAACGGCAGCATCACGATGGCCACCAGGCTGGAGCGCAAATGCCGGAGGAACAGCAGGCATACCAGCGCCACGACCACGAACTCTTCCAGCAGTTTGCGGCTCAGGTTCTGAATGGCCCGATCGATCAGGCCACTACGATCATAGGTGGTGACGATCTCTATACCCTCAGGGAGGCTGGCTTGCAGTTGCTCCAGCCGGGTATGCACCGCGTCAATCGTGGTGCGCGCGTCTTTTCCCGAGCGCAGAATCACCACGCCGCCGACGGCCTCACCCTCGCCGTCGAGTTCACCGATACCACGGCGTATCTCCGGTCCGAGTTGGATATGCGCAACGTCTTGTAGCGTGATCGGTACGCCGGCGTTCAGCCGCAGGAACAGCGCGCCGAAATCCTCAATGGATTGCAGGTAGCCCGTACTGCGCACCATTAACTCGGCTTCGCCCAGAGTCAGTACAGCACCACCTGCTTCCTGGTTGCCGGCGGCGAGCGCCGCGCGCACCGCCTCATGCGTAATGCCCAGCGCGACCATCTTCACCGGGTCCAACACTATCTGGTATTGCCGCACCATACCGCCGACGGTAGCGACCTCTGCCACATTGGGTACGGTTTGCAGTTCGTACCTGAGGAACCAGTCCTGGATCTCGCGCAGTTGCGCCAGGTCGTGTGCGCCGCTGCGATCAATCAATGCGTACTGGTAAATCCAACCCACGCCGGTGGCATCCGGGCCGAGCGTGGATGTCGCCGTTGCCGGCAATCGATCCTGCACCTGGTTGAGGTATTCCAGCACCCTTGAGCGCGCCCAGTACAGATCGGTGTCGTCCTCGAACAGCACATAGACAAAGCTGTCGCCGAAAAAGGAAAAGCCGCGCACCGTTTTGGCGCCCGGTACCGACATCATGGTGGACGTCAGGGGGTAGGTCACCTGGTCCTCGACAATCTGCGGCGCCTGACCAGGATAGCTGGTGCGCACTATAACTTGCACGTCGGACAAGTCAGGCAGTG
>CAYTDW010000336.1:0-4171 GCA_964436585.1 uncultured Halioglobus sp.
CGATCACCTGGCCCATGTCCATCCCCGGATCGAGCGCGGCCGACCCCGCCGGCGCGGCCGGGCCCCTGTCAGCATTGTCCCCGGGCGCGGCATAAATCGCGGCAGATGCAATGCCAAGCAAAATCGCCAATAACCGCGCGTAAATCGACATGTCCCGATCCCCTGCCCTTGCAAATATCTATGCCCACATCCGTGCGTACGATAGCGTATTTTCAGGTCCGGCGAAAATTCCGCACGCGCATCCTCTGCCCCCTGATGCCAGGAACGCTTGCGCCAAGCCCCGTTGACAATCCCGGCTTTGTATTATTTGCGTTTGCCTCGCTGTCGCAGTTCAGGCCCCATGGCCGGCATCGGCCGGCATAGACCGACCCTATAGCGGGAATAGGTAAAGAAAAACCCACCGAAGTGGGTTTTGGGGGATATCGCAACAAACCCGTGAGTCGGCTGCCTTTACCAACGTCTAGTCAGTCAGGAGTGTTACATTGATCAATGGGCTGCCAGATCCCTCCGACTCCGATGGATCGCGAGCTATCACGGTGTAGTTCACCCCCGCCTCGAGCGCCAGTGTGGCGCCGCTATCAAAGGCCACCACGGATTTGTCTCCCGCAGCCGTCACCGTGATCCAGTAGTCACCGGGACTCAGCGCCAGTTGGCCAGTCGTTTCCTGGTAGGCCAGGTCGCTGATGGCTGGCTCCGCATCCGCTATGACGCCGTCACTGGTAAGGTAGATGTCCACAGGGATTTGACCAGCCACCAGAAACGAGCCATGAATCACCTCGACCTTGGCGGCTGTCGCTACATTGCGGCGATCGTCTTCGGTCAGGATCGGAACAAGCGTCATTTCGGCAAGCGACCCCGCTGCTATCACGGTGTAGCTCTTCGTAGCCTCGAGGGTCAGGTCCACATCAATGGGCGCAATGGAATTATCCGCGTCAGCCGCCACCACGACATTATAGGTGCCGGCCGGCGCCTCCAGGTCGCTGTAGTTGGTTGCGTCAGGGAAGGCCAGGGCATCCACCGCAACCGCCCCGTTGACCAGCACATCCACGGCCGGTGTGTCGGCGGAATTGTGCACTACCCTTACCGCGGCACCCGTGTTGACATCAACCACCTCTGACGCCCCCTCAGGACCAACCGCGAGTAGGGTGACCGGGCTGGGCTTGAGCTTGTACGTATTCTCGACGGCGACCAGGACCAGCTCGGTCCCCGCGGGAAAGGACACTGTCCCGCTGTCAAATACCACCTCGGAACTGCCTTGCGGCGCGATTTGCAGCTGATACTGGGTGTCTGCGACCAGAGACACAGGGCCTGCGGCGTCACCAAAGGCCGCGGTGATTGGCGTAGTGTCTGCCAATGCACCCCCCGGGGCGGTCACGTAAATGTCCACCGCTCCCACACCCGGGGCCGCATGAAGTACGCTCACGCGCACATCGGAAATGTCGTCCTCTATCTCCACCGCTGGCAGCACCTTTGGCGCGATGCTGATGGCACCACTGGCGTCGAACAGATCCCCGAGTGCAACCACGTCCGTCCGCTCTCCTTCTGCCAACGCCAGGTCCACCGGACCGATGACGGAAACCTCGGAGCCGTCCGGCAGGATGCCGCGCACCTCCACCTCGATTGTTCTTGGCTCTGCAAATTCAATCAGGCCTGAACTTTGCTTGAACTCAACGCCCTCGAGTGCGAGCGCACCATCCACATACACGTTAACTGCCGGTGCATCTGCAGAAGCATGTGTGACACGCAGCTGGGCGCTTTCGACCACAGGGGGCGGTGTCGGCGTAGGTGTCGGGGCGGGAGTCGGCCTGTTATTATTATTGCCATCGGAGCAGGCATACAACAGGGGTAGAATGGCCATTACCGCGTATTTGGTTATGGTAGACATGGGTTGATCTCCTCAAGAGGTTGCACACGTAAAGCCGGTACGGCTTGTCCGCAGTATTGGTTCACGCTTGAATACCACCCGCGAACGCGATTCAAGACAGGATCTGGACAGGGCGCGACTGAACCAGGTAACCGCCGCAGGCTCACTACAGCGGACAAACACTGGCAAACAGGGGCGATGACGACTACACTGCCAACCGAGTACTTCGGGGCGTTATCCCGGGTAAAATGCGGGATATTCAGTTACCTGGACACTCGCGTTCCCCCGCTTCCCTTGCGCCAGGAGGCTATTGCGCCATGGGGTTTGCTGCGACGTGATCACTCTCTACGGCATAAAAAACTGCGACACGGTGAAGAAGGCCCGCAACTGGCTGGATCTGCACGGTATCGACTACCGCTTCCACGATTTCCGCGCGGACGGCCTCGAGCGGGAGACGGTGCAGCGCTGGCTCGACGAACTCGGCTGGGAGAACCTGGTGAATCGCCGCAGCAGCAGTTGGAAGGCGCTGGATGCGGCGACGCGGGAGAACATGGACGAGCAATCGGCACTGGCGGCAATTATGGCCCAGGCCACCCTGATCAAACGGCCCCTGCTCGATACCGGTCGCGAGCGCTTCACCGGCTTTTCGGCCGCCAGCTACCAGAAAATTTTCAGCCAGCACACACTCTGATCGACAAGGATCCAGCATGACAGACAGCGCATTCGCTTTTGGCCTCGGCGTGGGCACGCAGAACAGCAGGGGAGAATGGCTGGAGGTGTTTTTTCCCCGGCCACTGCTGGCACCGCCGGCGGCGGTGGTGAGCAGCGTCGGGGACTGTGCCTCCGGCTCCAGCCTCGACAACAGCCAGCTGCGCAGCCTGCAGGTTGCACTGGCGGCGGCGGGGGCGGGCGAACAGGCGGAGCTGGCCGGGCAGTTGCTGGACAGCGGCCGCCCGGCGGTCGCCGTGCTGCTGCGGGAGGATGCACCACCGGCCAATGTGCCCGAGGGCTACCTCAAACTCCACCTGCTGTCCCACCGCCTGGTAAAACCCCACGGCACCAATCTGCAGGGGCTGTTCGGCATCCTGCCTAACGTGGCCTGGACCAGTGAGGGCGCGGTCGATATCGCCGAGCTGCCACGGCGCCAGCTGGCCGCGCGCCTGCGCGGTGAGGTGCTGGAAGTCGCCAGCGTGGACAAGTTCCCGAAAATGACCAACTACGTGGTGCCCGGCGGCGTCCGCATTGCCCATACCGCCCGGGTCAGGCTGGGGGCATACCTCGGTGAGGGCACGACCATCATGCACGAGGGCTTCGTCAACTTTAACGCCGGCACCGACGGGCCCGGCATGATCGAAGGCCGGATATCCGCGGGGGTCTTTGTCGGTGCAGGTTCCGACCTCGGCGGCGGCTGCTCCACCATCGGAACCCTGTCCGGCGGCGGCAACATCGTGATTTCGGTAGGCAGGGAATGCCTCATCGGCGCCAACGCCGGGACCGGCATACCGCTGGGAGACCGCTGCACCATAGAGGCGGGGCTGTTTATCACCGCCGGCACCAAGGTCACCATGCTGGATGCCGGCGGCATGCCGGTGGAGACGGCAAAGGCCCGCGAGCTGGCGGGTAAATCCGACCTGCTGTTCCGCCGCAACTCCACCACCGGCGCCGTGGAGTGCCTGACCAACCGCACCGCGGTGGAACTCAACCGCGAATTGCACGCCCACAACTGAGCGCGCCCGCAGGAAATCGACCGATGGAGAGAACCCTGGCCCTGGCCTGTGAATTGATACGCCGTCCCTCGGTGACACCGGCTGACGCCGGCTGCCAGGCGCTGTTGAGGGAGCGGCTGGCTGCCCTGGGCTTTCGCACCACGGCGCTGCGCTTTGGCGAGGTGGATAACTTCTGGGCCGTGCGCGGCGACGCCGGCCCCATCCTGGTGTTCGCCGGGCACACCGACGTGGTGCCCACGGGTCCCCTGGAGCAGTGGCACAGCCCGCCTTTCGAACCCACACTGGTCGATGGCGCCCTGTACGGGCGCGGCGCCGCCGATATGAAAGGCAGCCTGGCGGCGATGGTGGTGGCCTGCGAGGATTTCGTGGCCGCCCATCCCGAGCATCGCGGCCGTATCGGCTTCCTGATCACCTCCGACGAGGAGGGAGACGCCGTGAATGGCACCGTCAAGGTCATGCAGTACCTGCAACAGCAGGGGGAGCACATCGACTGGTGCGTGGTCGGCGAACCCTCCAGCAGCAGCCGCCTCGGCGACACGATCAAGAACGGGCGCCGCGGCTCCCTTGGGGCAACGCTCAC
>CAYTDW010000337.1:0-4159 GCA_964436585.1 uncultured Halioglobus sp.
GGCTTCATAGCGCGCTGTGTGCTTGTTGTAGGGGTTGGTGTGGTAGCGGTAATCCTGCGACTCCATCCACCAGTTCTGCAGCACGAAATTCCAGGTCTGGCACTGCGGGATATCCGCCGCCTCGATCACCAGGGCCTCATCGTCCTCCAGGGCCCAGGCGCTGTGGAAATAGTAGATATTCGGGTCCCCGCCGATGGCCTGGCAGAAGGCCTGGTCCGCCGCAGCCACCTGGTTGGTCGTTCCGAGGAAGCCTTCCGCCCAGCCTTCGAACAGGCCGGTGGTGTTGTGCACGAACTGGGTCACTCCCTGCAGGGCCTTGTCGAGTTGCTGCGCTGACAGGGGTAGCGGGCGGTCCTGCTCGGCCCCGATGCGCTCGATGCGAATCTCCGCGCGCACTTCACTGCGGCGGTCCTGGAAGGTCTGGCGCACGTTGATGGCATTGGTTTCGGGCCCCATGCGCAGCCAGTTGCCCGGGTGCGGGCGCTGGCTGACGATGATTTCCAGGCGGCCGTCCGCGTCGATATGCATGTCCCGGGAGTCCAGGAAGCCGTCGGTTTTCATGCCACCGCCGCTGCTGTAACGGTTGACGACCGTGCCGAAACCCAGGTAGTCCACCGTGCCGCGGGTGCCGCTGATGCGGTAGTCGTGGCGGGGATTGATCGGCGCGCTCTGGTAATAATTGTCAGGATTGTCAGCGCCCATCTTGATGGTCTCGTGCACCGGGCAGCGCAGCACCGGGAAGTCCGGGCCCTCGCTCTCCAGGAAACTTTCCAGCCCCGCCCGCAGCATCCGCGTCAGGTAGCGGTAGCCCTCCGCCCGGTTGAAGGCATCCTGTGGGGCCTTGGGCGAGTCCACCAGTTTCCCCGCCTCCTTGAGGGCATCGCAAAAGTCCGCCCAGGCCTGGCCGTCCAGTACCCGTTGTTCCGCCGTCTTCTCAGTCATCGTGTTCCACCTTGTCAGTCCATACTCAGCTGGTAACGTTTCACATAATCGCCAAACAGCGCCTCGACCTCGGCGCGTGCCAGGCCGTAATCCTCGAGCCGGTACGCGTGTGTGCCATGCTTGCCCCTAGGGTGTTCCGCCAGCCAGTGTTGCATCGCCGACCTGGCCTCCCCTTCGAGTGGTGTTCCGCGCAGGCGGTAGATCGACTCTATACCGGGCCAGGGGTCGGCCACGAAATCATCGTGGTACAGGTCGAGGAACTGGCCGGGGAACTGCGGCTCCAGCCGCGCCCGGTCAGCCTCGAAGGTGCGGGTGTAGATGTCCAGCATATCCATCCAGTCGCGGCCGATCTGGGCGCGGTCGATATGGTCGGAGGCGCTCCTGCGCAGCACCTCGCTGAAACTGCAACCCGAGGCCACCAGGGTCATGGGCGCACGGTGGGTCTGCACGATGATGGCGTCGGGGTAGTACCTGAGTATTGCCGCCAGTCCCAGCTGGTGGAATGGCGCTTTCAGCACCCAGCGGCCGGGGTGCCGGGACTGCAGCAGCTGCAGCTGCCGCTTGTGCCAGGCGTAGCTGTCGCGGGCACACAGGTTGGCATACAGCCAGTTGGCATAACTGGGGATATGGAACAGGGCCGAGTACTCCACCGACATGAAATTGCGGTTCAGCAGCATGTAGCACTCGTCGGGCTCCTCGGCGGCCAACAGGTGGGTGGCCATGAAGCCCGGCAAAAACGCCTCGGTCAACGCCACGCCCTCGCGCTGCCTGGCGATACGCGGGTCGCTGGTGTAGGTGGAAGTCTCCGGCGGCGGCACCGGGTTCTGGGCCTCCCACAGGCGCAGGGTGCGGTTGCCGCTGTCCTGGTTCAGCATATGGTGCAGGGCGGTGGTGCCGGTGCGCGGCAGGCCGACGATAATGACCGGTTTGACGATTCGCTCGTTGCCTACCTCGGGGTGGCTGTTCAGGTAGTCCACGATCTGCAGGCGGGTGCTGAGGCCGGCGTTGATCGTCATTTGCGCGCGGATGCGACCGAAATCGTTGAGGCGTGCCTCGGAGTTGAGGGCCTTCACCAGGCGCTCCAGCGGTTCGCGGTAATCCTCACCGCCGAAATCGGACAGTCCGGTCTGCTCCCGCGCCGCCTGCAGCAACTGTTCTGTATCGAGCACCAACACCACCTGTAACCCATAAGTAATGCGCAAGCCTATTACCGGGAGCCGGTGCGGGCAATGACGCGACCGAAGATATTCGCTCCAGTCGCGGCTGGCGGTTGTGTTCTTTGCAATTGGTACAGGATAGAGAACCGGGGAGCGAAGCGGGCAGGTTCGGCCGCCGGGGGGTCGCAAACCTTTATTTGATGGCCAAGCGGGTGCATCATGTCGGCCTGCCTATTAACACTACCGGAGCAAGCCCATGAAAGTCGCCCTCGTCCCCATCAATATCGGCATGCAGTCACTGGAACAGATGGTCGGCCTCGCCCAGCTGGCCGAATCCCTGGGCTTCGAGTCCGTGTGGACCTTCGAGCACGTGATGGTGCCGCTGCAGTACGAGTCGCGCTATCCCTACAGCAGGGACGGCAAGATGGGCGGCGGAGCTGACAACCCGTTCCTCGATCCCCTCATCGCCCTCACGGCGGTGGCGGCCCGTACCAAAACCCTGCGCCTGGGTACCGGCGTCAATATCCTGTCCCAGGCCAACCCGCTGCTGCTGGCCAAGCAGGCCGCCACCCTGGACCTGCTGTCCAACGGGCGCTTCATGCTGGGGGCCGGCATCGGCTGGCTGAAGGAAGAGTTCGACGCCATGGGCGTGCCCTTCGAGCGCCGGGGCGCGCGCTTCGACGATTACGTGGTGGCCATGCGCAAGGTCTGGTCCGGCGAGGTGGTGGAGCACCACAGCGACTTCCTCGACTGGTCCGGTTTCCAGAGCTATCCCCTGCCGGTGCAGAAAGGCGGCGTGCCCATCATCGTCGGCGGTTCCAAGGGCAAGGCCTTCGAGCGCATCGCCCGCTACGGCGACGGCTGGTTCGCCCCGACCAACGACGCCGCCAGCCTCGCGCCGATGCTGGCTGAACTCAAGGCCGCCTGCCGCGAACACGGGCGCGACTACAGCAGCGTGGAGATCACCTCCATGTGGGACAACAAGGGCGGCATCGATGCGATCAAAGCCTTCGAGGATATCGGCGTGTCGCGGGTGATCGTGCCCCTGTTCATGCTGGGCCGCGACCCGGTTACCGGTATCAAAACCCTGGCCGGGGATATTATCGCGAAGCTGGCCTGAGGCTGTCCCCGGCCCGCTCCTGGCGGGCGTATAACAGGCTGAGCGATACGACGATCGGCAGACTTGAGATTATGATCACCAGCAACATCAGCGCAACCCGCGGGTCGCTGAAGTTCTGGCCGGCGATGATCATGGCAGCAGCCATGTTGGGCTGGCCGCAGCTCAGTGACAGCATGCGGCGCGCTGCAGGGCGAGGGCCGCCAAGCAGCCAGCCGCCGAGGGTAGCCAGGGCGATGAACAGCGCCGCGGCCGCAAAAGCGCCGCCCCTGGAGATTTCCCGGAGTTCCTGCCAGTGCAGGATCGGTAGCAGGACCAGAATCAACAGCATGCTGAGTGTCGACAGCCGCTGCATGGGCAACTGCAAACTGCTCGCGACGCGGGGTAAACGCTGCCTGACCTGAAGCCCGAGCAGCAGGGGAATGAGTACAGTGCTGACCAGGGTGAGGATGATCGGCCCGGGCCCCACGCTCACCTCATCCAGCAAAAGCGGCAGCAGCAGTGGTTGGCTCACCACACCCGCCAGCAGCAGGACTACCAGCAAGCCGACCGCGAACGCCGCATGGCCCCTGGCCAGGCTGGCCAGTTTAATCAGCGCCGGGCCGCCCGGCGCGGTGGCCAGTATCAGCATCCCCGCCCTGAGCACGGCATCGAGTTGCAGCAGCCAGGCGACGGCCAGTGCCAGCGCGGGGAGAAGGACCAGGTTGGCGAGCAGGGCGCGGGCAAGCCATCGCCCGTCGTTCATAGCCAGTACAACCTCGCGGGTACTGAGCAACAGGCCGACATTGCACATGGTCGAGACGACAAAGACGAGCACCAGGGACTGCGTCACGAATTCCATCAAACGCTGGCCTCAGGATGCGGATTGTTGATTTTCCGAGTGTACCAGACACTTTGCTCGTTTGACTTTCCCTGCTCAATATTGCCCCGACGGCGCTGCCAC
>CAYTDW010000338.1:0-4151 GCA_964436585.1 uncultured Halioglobus sp.
TGCAGAAGACCACGCTTACCTACTGGAGCGGTGTCGGCCTGTCGGCCCTGTTGCTGGCGGGAATGGTGACCACCGCGTGGTGGCTGGAAGGCCGGGATTCGAGCCGGCTGCTGCGCTGGGAGCTGTTGCGGCTGGCGGCACTGGCCGCGCTGCTGCTGGCTGGCTGGTCACTGGGGGCCAGCGCCGGCCTGCTGCTCGCCGGGGTTGCCTACGCTGCGCTCAACCTGGTGTTCCTGGCCCTGCTGCTGCGCAGGGGCGTCGCGAGCGGGCCGGTCCACGCGCACTGAGCGACCGCGCGCCGCCTTCCCGGCCCGGCGGGATTGCCAGGCTTATGCAGACCCATGCAGCAGCTGCGGCTCGACGCTGGCGGAGCTCCTGCCGTTGTCGAGGTAGATGATCCCGCCGACGATGCTCACGCTCAGCTGCACGGTGCGGTCCAGCAGCGCGGCCGCGGCGACGATTTCGGGCCAGCGCAACTGCCAGGCATACAGGTGCGGCAGGGCGCTGGTGGCCTCGCCGTTGAGCTTCCACCAGGTATCGCTGCTCTTGCCGAACAGGTACAGGCTGACCCGCTTCGCCCTGCCGCAGGCCTTGCGCAGGCGCGGGTGCTCGGGCTGGCCCACCTCGATCCAGTGCTCGATTTCGCCGCTGTCGCTGTGCAGCCAGATGTCCGGTTCGTCGGCGGTGGACAGGCCACGGGTGAATTCCAGCCCCCGGGCGGCGTTGAGGCAGTAGGCCAGCAGGCGCGCGGCCAGGCGCTCGAGTGTCTCCGACGGATGCCGTGCCAGGGTCAGCGCCAGGCTTTGGTAGCGGTTGCTGTCGCTGTCGGCGAGCTCGATCTGTGCCTTGTAGATGGTGGGCTTGAGTGCCATGGCGGTCTGGGTGTCCTTTGACGGGAAGCTGGCCCGGCGGGGCGGGCGGCGCCATTATAGCCAGCGGCCCTGTATCGGCCCTAGCAAAACAGCGCTGGTCCAAGCATTTGAGCCGCCACCTGATTCCTGCCGCGCCGATCTTCAATGCTTCGCAGTCGTTGGTATGCTGGTACTCGCGGCCCACCTTAGGTGGAAGGTGAGCCCGTAGGCGTCGAAGCGAGTCAGGCTTGGCGGGACCGTTGAGCGCATGGATGCGCGATACGAGCCTACATGGACGTATTTACGGCGAGTCCCGGCAGGCCAAACTCGGTTTGGCGCCGGTATCGGTGCTAAAGTAACTGTGATTTGAGTGAATGATAAATCGTGGCGCGTATGATGCCCGAGCCCTGGTGGCTCGCTGGCTGCGCTCTCGCGCTGACTGGGTGACACATGGCAACAGACGATGTGCTGTCCTGCCTGCATCCGGAAATCTCTCAATGGCTGTTCCCGGCGTGGCTGGTCTCTACCGCGTTACAGGGATTATCAAACCCGCTTCGGCGGCCTGTCAATGACAATGGGAATGGCAATGGCAATATTCACCGCCTTGGCGCAGCGCGGGCCAACTCTCACTGACACAGCGGGTAATTTCCGCTAGGATAGCGCGCCTGTCTCCAGCAAAACATAAGTAGCTCGCTGCATGCTCAACCAGGACGCACTGTCGCAACTCAAAGGCCTCAAATCCCAAATGGAGGCCGAGAAGGAGCACGCCGAGGCCGTCATCAAGGGTACCCAGAACCGCTACGGTTTCGCGGTGCTCGATGACGGGCGCGAAATTTTCATCCCGCCGGACGAGATGCTGAAGGTCTTCCCCGACGACCGGGTGCGGGTCTGTATTCGCCCGACCAAGGACAACAAGACCATAGCCGACATCGAAAAGCTGGTGGACAGCCCGCTGGGGGACTTCACCGGGCGCTGCGTGCGCAAGGGCAAGGCCGTGTTCGTCGAGCCTGACCTCGCGCAGCTGAAACGCTGGTTGTTTATACCGCCCCACGCCCGCAACGGCGTCAAGGAAGGCGACTACATCCGCTGCGCCATCCTGCGCCACCCCATTCGCGACGGCAAACCCCAGGCCAAAGTGCTGACGGTGATCGGTGATGACAACACCCCTGGCATCGAGAACCTCTACTGCATGGCCAAGTACCGGCTGGCATCCCAGTGGAGCGCCGCGAGCAGGCAGGAGGTCGAGCGCCTGGTGGCCCAGTGCCGGCCGCTGGAAGCCGGCAAACGCCGCGACCTGACGGACCTGGAGTTCATCTCCATCGACACCGTCAAGACCCAGGACATCGACGACGCCCTGTACGCCCAAATCAGCAGCACGGGCTGGACCCTGTTCGTCGCCATTGCCGACCCGACGGCCTACATCGTCCCCGACAGCGAACTGCACCGGGACATTCTGGCACGCGGCTCGTCGGTGTACTTTCACGGCGACGTTCTGCCGATGCTGCCGGAGGAACTGTCGCAGGATACCTGCGCCCTGTCCGAGGGCAGCGACCGCCCGGCCCTGGTCTGCAAGGTGGCCATCAGCGACGACGGCGAGGTCGGGAACTGCGAATTCATTGAAGCGATTGTCCGCTCCCGGGGCAAATTGTCCTACTACGGGGTCGAGCGTTACCTCAGCGGCCAGGGCAGCGAACTGATGAGCCATGCCACCCCGCTGGAGGCGCTGTACCAGGTGTTTCGCGCCCTGCGTGCACACCGGGAAAAGCACGGGCTGGTGATGGAGGAACGGCGCGAGTACCGCTGGATCCTCAATGAGCGCAAGCAGATCGAAACCATCGAGCCCTATGAGAAGCTGTTGTCGCAGAAGCTGGTGGAGGAGTGCATGATCGCCGCCAACCGCTGCGCTGCCCGCTTCCTGCGCGAACACGGGGCCAATGGCCCCTACGTCATCCACCCCGGCATCCGCGCCGACCGGCTGGATGAGGCGCGCAAGTTCCTGGCCATGCACGCGCCGGGCATCGCGGCGGCCGATCCCACCAGCGTGACCGGCTACCGTGACATCGTGCGCCACCTGTCCGCCGATGAACACCGGCTGCCGCTGCGGGCGATGATCAACCGCCTCCTCACCCGCGCCGAGCTGAGCCCCGAGCCGGGCGCCCACATGGGCATGGCGCTGGAGACCTACACCAATTGCACCTCGCCCCTGCGCAAGTACGTTGATTTCCTGGTACACCTGCAGATCAAGGCCGTGCTGCACCAGCAACGCGCAGACCGGGTGAACCCCGAGCAGCTCGTCGCCCTGGCGCAGAGCCTGCAGAATATCCGCAACGCCACCCTGGAGGCCGAGCGCTGGCTGGCGGGAAAATACCTGGCGCGGCTGGCCGCCGGCGGCGACATCACCTTCAGGGCGCGGCTGAGCCACATCAACAGCAGCGGCTTCACGGTACGCCTGGAAGACAGCGGGCTGGAGGGTTTCGTTGACCTGCGCAAGGACCCGGAAAAATTCAGCTACGACAAATGGGGCGCCAGCCTGACCAGCACCACGCGCAGGTTCCAGCTGCAACAGGCCGTGGAACTGCGTTTCCTGGGGGTGGACGCGGACGACCAGCACCGGGCCCTGTTCACCCTGGTGGAAGGCTGCGGACTGAAACCGCCGAAAGCGGATCCACAGGCAGTAACTGCCGCCGCCAGCTAGCGGGCGCGGCGGCCCGGCATCGAGGCGAGGGCCCGCCCCACCCCGGGGACAGGCGGATCAGAAGCTGGCGTGGCCGGGAGTGCGGGGAAACGGTATCGCGTCGCGCACGTTGTCCATGCCGGTCACGTAATTGAGCAGGCGCTCGAAGCCCAGGCCGAAGCCGGCATGCGGCACCGTGCCGTAGCGGCGCAGGTCGCGGTACCACCACAGTTCCCGCTTCTGGTGCTCATCCATGCGCGAGTCCAGCACGTCGAGGCGCTCCTCGCGCTGGCTGCCGCCGATGATCTCGCCGATACCCGGGGCCAGAACGTCCATTGCCGCCACCGTCTCGCCATCGTCATTGAGGCGCATGTAGAAGGCCTTGATATCCTTCGGGTAGTTCATCACCACCAGGGGGCGCCCCACGTGCTGTTCGGACAGGTAGCGCTCGTGCTCCGAGGCCAGGTCCAGCCCCCAGGCAACCGGGAACTCAAAGCGCTGGCCGCAATTCTTCAGGATATCGATCGCCTGGCGGTAGTCCATCCGCTCGAACTGGCTGTCGATCACCGTGCGCAGACGGCTTATCACGGAGGAATCGATATGCTGGGCGAAGAAGGCCATGTCGT
>CAYTDW010000339.1:0-4130 GCA_964436585.1 uncultured Halioglobus sp.
CTCAAAATCGCCCCGGAGCACACCGAGGACGGCCCCCTCGACAAGATGATGAAACCCGGCATCGGCAGCTACGAGCGTTTCCGCGCCATGTTCGAAAAGTACTCGAAGGCCGCCGGCAAGGAACAGTACCTGATCCCCTATTTCATCGCCGCCCATCCCGGCACCAGCGACCGCGACATGATGAACCTCGCCCTGTGGCTAAAGCGCAACAAATTCCGCGCCGACCAGGTGCAGACGTTTTATCCCTCGCCCATGGCCACTGCGACGGCGATGTACTACAGCGGCAAGAATCCGCTGAAGCGGGTGACCCGCGGCAGCGATACCATGCCCACGGTCAAGAAAATGTCCCAGCGCCAGTTGCACAAGGCCTTTCTGCGCTACCACGACCCCGACAACTGGCCGGCCCTGCGCCAGGCCCTGAAAAAGCTCGGCCGGGCCGACCTCATCGGCAGCGGCAAGCTGCACCTGGTGCCACCGCGCCAGCCCGCCAGGCGCCAGCCAGCGGTGCCGGCTGCAGAGCGGCCGGGGGCGAGCCGCCCTTTTGCCACCCAGCACAACGGCCTGCCGCGCAGCCCCGGCTTGCGCAAGGGTAGGCGCTAGCCTCGCGATTTTCGCCTTCACCCTGTCACCCTGCTCCGGAGCGGCAATGAACAAAAAACTGGTCTACCCGATAATCGTGCTGGCGGTCGGCATCGGCATCGCCGTGCTGATAGCCCTCAACGCCCCCAGGCCGACCCCGGATGACTACGAACCCCTGCTGGCCACCGTGCGGGTGCTCAAGGTACAGCCGCAGGCCGAATATCTCACCGTAACTTCCCAGGGAACCGTGGAGCCGCGCAGCCAGAGCGAGCTGATCCCCGAGGTCTCCGGCCGTGCGGTGTGGATATCGCCCGCCCTGGTGGGCGGCGGCTCCTTTGCCCGGGACGAGGTCCTGCTGCGGATAGACGACGCCGATTACCGCTCCGCCCTGGTGCGCGCCGAAGCCGCCCTGAAACGCGCCGAGGTCGAACAGGATTTCGCCGCGGACGAGCTCAGCCGGGTGGAGAGCCTGCGCGGCAAGAACCTCGCCAGCCAGCAGCAACTGGACAACACCCGCCGCGCCGCCGCGGTGGCGGATGCCAATCTGAGCGAAAGTCAGGCGGCGGTCGACCAGGCCAGGCGGGACCTGCAGCGCACTGAACTCAAGGCCCCCTTCGACGGCCTGGTGCGCGAGGAACACGTCGACCTGGGCCAGTTCGTCACCCGCGGCCAGAACATCGGCACGATCTACGCCACCGACTACGTGGAGGTGCGCCTGCCGATCGCGGCCGACCAGCTGGTCTACCTGGGCCTGCCCATTTCCACCCGCGGCCAGATTCCCGAAAGCCTGCGACCGCCCGTCACCGTGGCTGCGGATTTCGGCAATACCCGGCTGCTGTGGGAGGGGGAGCTGATCCGGGCCGAGGCTGAATTCGACGCCCGCACCCGCATGCTCAACGGCATCGCCCGACTGCGCACCGACAGTGAGCTGCCGCTCCCGGTGGGTATGTTCGTGCAGGCGCAGATACGCGGCCGCAGGGTGGAGAACATCATCCGCCTGCCCCGCTCCGCCATGCGCGACAACAACCAGGTCATGGTGATTGACAAGGACAACCGCCTGCACTTCCGCCAGGTGTCCATCATGCGCCTGGAGCACGACGACATGCTGGTTGACGGCGGCCTGGAGGCCGGTGAGCTGGTGTGCATTTCACCGCTGCAAACCGTGGTTGAGGGTATGTCGGTGAATCCGGTGATCGAACAGGTCGACACACCATGAAAGTGCTGATCGACTGGTTCGGCCACAACCCGGTCGCCGCCAACCTGCTGATGTGGATCCTGGTGGTGGGCGGACTGCTGGCCCTGCCCCGGACCCACCAGGAGGAGTTCCCCAACCTGGAAGTGGACGCGGTGCGCATCAGCGTCCCCTACCTCGGCGCCGCCCCCACGGAGGTGGAATCCGGTGTCTGCATCCGCATCGAGGAAGCCATCCAGGGCACCGAGGGGATCGACAAAATCACCTCCAGCGCCTCGGAGGGCTTTTGCATCGTCACGGCGGAACTGGTGGCGGGCGTGGACAAGACCAAGCTGTCCAATGACATCAAGAGCAAGGTGGACGCCATCGACTCATTCCCGGCGGAGACCGAGAAGCCGGTCACTGCCGAGATCACCTTCATCGCCACCGTGCTGCAGGTGGCGCTCTTTGGCGATGCCGATGAGCGCACCCTGAAGCTGCTGGGCCAGCAGCTGCGGGATGACCTGGTCGCCCTGCCCGCCGTCTCCCAGGTGGAACTGATGTTCGCCCGGCCCTACGAAATTTCGGTCGAGGTATCGGAGCAGACCCTGCGTCGCCACGGCCTCACCCTGGCCGCGGTGGGAAAGGCCATCGAGCAGAGTTCACTGGACATCCCCGGCGGCTCGCTCAAGACCGAGGGCGGGGAAATCCTGCTGCGAACCCGGGGCCAGGCCTATGTGGGGCGGGAGTTCGAGGACATCGTGGTACTGACCCGCGCCGATGGCACCACGGTCACCCTGGGGGAGATTGCCACCGTGGTGGACGGCTTCGAGGACAGCGAGCAGCGGGCCCGCTTCGACGGCAAGCCCGCCCTCGCCCTGAAGGTGTCGCGGGTCGGTGACGAGGATGTGCTGGCAATTGCCGAGCAGGTCAAGAACCACCTGCAAGCTGCCCGGCGCGACTTGCCCGAGGGTATTGGCATGACCGTCTGGCAGGACGAATCCCAGGACCTGGTGGACCGGCTGGATGCCCTGGCCGGCAACGCCGTCAGCGGCCTGCTGCTGGTGCTGCTGGTACTTACCCTGTTCCTGCGCTTTCGCCTGGCCCTGTGGGTCGCTGCGGGAATTCCCGTGGCCATGCTGGGTACGGTCGCCCTGTTCCCGCTGGCAGGGATCTCCATCAGCACCATGTCGGTGATGGGCTTTATCCTGGTGCTGGGCATCCTGGTGGATGACGCCATCGTGGTGGCCGAGCGGGTTTACTCCTTCGAGCAGGAAGGCATGGGTCAGCTCGGCGCCGCCCTGGCCGGCGCGAAGGATGTTGCGGTACCGGTCATGTTCGGGGTGTTGACCACCATGGCCACGTTCATTCCCATCGTCAATATCCCCGGACCCTTCGGCGGATTTTTCGCGCCCATGGGCTATACGGTGATCCTGGCCCTGCTGTTCAGCCTGATCGAGTCCCAGCTGATCCTGCCCTCCCACCTGGCCCACCGCAGGGCCGAGGCCAGCGTCGGCAGCGGCAGCGCCCTGCAGGACCGCTGGCTGCTGTTGCAGGCGAGAGTTTCCGACTCCCTGCAAACCGTCGCCAATCGCTACTACCAGCCCGCGGTTGAATACGCCATTAGCTGGCGCTACGCCAGCCTGGCTATCGGTATTGTGATCCTCGCCATCACCGCGTCCCTGTTCGCCAGCGGCCGCATGACCTTCCAGTTTTTCCCGCCGGTGGAAGGCACCCACCTCTACGCCGCCCTGACCATGCCGGAGGGCTCGCCCATCGAGGCCACCTCCAGGGCCGTGGCCCGGCTGGAGCAGACCGCGGAACAGCTGCGCGCGGAAGTGGACGCCACCCGCGACGCGGACGAGGGCAGCATAATCAACCATGTTTTCAGCAGTATCGGCTCATTCATCGCCAAGGGCAGCATCAGCGGCAGCGGCCGCGCCCAGAGCAACCTGGCGGAGATCGGCGTCGAACTCAATATGCCCCCGGGTTACGACGGCGTAACGGCCAGCGCGCTGGCCAACCGCTGGCGTGAACTCACCGGCGGCATTCCCGACGCCGTCGAGCTGTCTTTTACCGCGGAGGCCTTCGGCGCGGGCGCCGCCATCGAATTTGAACTGAACGGCAAAAACTTCGATGAGCTGCGCACGGCCGCGGCGGAACTGCGCGCCGCACTGCAGGGCTATAACGGGGTCCAGGATGTCACGGACAGCTTCCGCGCCGGCAAGCAGGAAGTGCAACTGAGCCTGCTGCCCGAGGCCCGCAACCTGGGGCTCACCCTGGAGGACCTGGGGCGGCAGGTACGGCAGGCCTTCTACGGCTACGAGGCGCAGCGGGTGCAGCGCGGCAAGGACGATATCCGGGTGATGGTGCGCTTTCC
>CAYTDW010000340.1:0-4127 GCA_964436585.1 uncultured Halioglobus sp.
GTATTCAGCCGCACCAAGCACGGCGCCAACAAGCTGGCCCAGCAACTGGAGAAGGCGGGCATCAGCGCCGTCGCCATCCACGGCAACAAGAGCCAGGCGGCGCGCACCAAGGCCCTGGCCGATTTCAAGGCCGGCAAGGTGCGGGTGCTGGTGGCCACGGACATCGCCGCCCGCGGCCTGGATATCGCCCAGTTGCCGCAGGTGGTGAACTTCGACCTGCCCAACGTGCCGGAAGATTATGTCCACCGCATTGGCCGCACCGGGCGGGCCGGCGCCGCCGGCAAGGCCTACTCGCTGGTCAGCGCGGACGAGATCAAGCAGCTCAACGACATCGAGCACGTGATCCAGCGCCATCTTACCCGGGAGTATGTCGACGGCTTCGAGCCGGACCATGAAGTGCCCGCCAGCGCGCCCATGCGCAAACCGCAGGTGCACGGCCAGGCCCGCATGCAGCAGCATCACAAGCGGCCCGCAGGCGACGCCCAGCACACCTCCCGCGGCCGCGGCAGCGAGGGGCATAACCGGCCCCAGCAGCGCAACCAGCGCCCGGGTAACCGCTCTTCGCGCCCGGCCCGGGGCAACAGCCGCTAGAGCCTGGGCCGCAGGCGCCCGAGAAAGAAGGGATAACCCGGCCCGCGCCGGGAGAGACTCAATACCCGGCAGTACCCGCCAGGATCCTGGCGGCGAAGGCGGCGTCCAGCGGTTCATAGCGGCTGGCGCCGGGCTTCATCACGTACAGCGGATCCTGCACCTGTGCCAGGTCGTAGCCCTGGCTGCGCAGCTCGCCCTTGACCAGCTTGAAGGTACCGGTGGTATCCAGTTCGCGCTGGATGCGCAGGAATACCGGCCTCGCGTAGGCGGGCAACAGACTGCAGACGTGCGCCGAGAAGCTGTCCAGGTCGAGTTGCCGCACGCCCTCTGCCAGCACCAGGGCGGCCATCCCGGCGCGGCCATCGGCCTTGGGCACTTCCACACCGTAGACATTGCTTAACAGGACCTGCGGGTGCTGGTTGATAATCTCCCCAACTTCGTTGGTGGAGACGTTCTCGGACTTCCAGCGGAAGGTGTCCCCCACGCGGTCGACAAACTGGTAGTGCGGCAAACCCAGGGCAAACCCCACGTCCACCGTCTTCATCAGGTCGCCGGTGTTGAACCAGGCGTCACCCTGTTTGAAGGCATTGCGCAGTATCTTCTTCTCCGTCGCCTCCTTGTTGGTATAGCCCTCGAACACGGTATTGGGGGTAATTTTGCCCAGCAGCAGGCCGGGTTCACCCGGGGCAACCTTGATGCAGTGGCCCTTGCTGTCGCGCACGATCTCATCCGCATCCACGTCGTATTTCACCAGGGCGACAGGCAGGGTGGTCGACCCCACCGTACAGTCCTTGTTGAGAAAGTTGACGAAGCCCACGTTGCCCTCGCTGGAGCCGTAGAACTCGGACACCCGGCGCACGCCAAAGCGCTCCTTGAACTCATGCCAGACGTCCGGTCGCAGGCCGTTACCCATCATGGTGCCCAGGGGGTTGCGGTAATCGTCAGCCTGCCGGGGCGTGTTCAGCAGGTAGCGGCATAACTCGCCGATATAGATAAAACAGGTGGCGCCATGCTCGCGCACCTCGCTGAGGAAGTTGCTGGCGGAAAACTTGCGCCGTATCAGCATCGTGGCACCCGAGCAGAATGCCGCGCCCACCCCGAGGAACAGGCCGGTGCCGTGATACAGGGGCAGGCACAGGTAGATGCAGTCCCTGGCGTCGCAGCGCAGCCCCGCCTTGTGGGACAGGGCCGCCGTAATGAGGTAGCGCCGGTTGGACAGGACCGAGGCCTTGGGCAGGCCGGTGGTGCCGGAGGTGAAAATATACAGCGCCGTGTCGGCCAGGGTATTGCTGCCCGTGTCCGGCGGGTTGCGGCGATCTTCGTCCGCCGCCTCTTCCGCGAGGTCTGACGCCCAGCCCGGACAGCCCTGTTCGCCGGCATCGGGCACGAAGAGGTAGTGCTTTACGGCTGCCAGCGCGGGGTCATCGCGCACGTCTGCGATCGCATCCAGGCGCTCCTCGCCGAAGATACACATGACGGAGTCGGTAATACCCATGCAGTGGACCAGGGGTCCGCCGGTGAGGTTGGTATTGATCAGCGCCGCCGCGACGCCCAGCTTGTTCAGGGCGATCAGCAGCGCCACATATTCAATACGGTTTTCCAGCATCACGCTGACGCTCTGGCCGCGCTTCAGGCCGATGCCGCGCAGCGCGCCCACATACTGGTTGGCGCAGGCATTCAGCTCGCTCCAGCTGACCTCCCGGCCCTCGAAGATGATCGCGGTATGTTGCGGGTAGCGGGCGGCGGTGGCCTCGACCCGTGCGGAGAAACAATCGCGGGTGGCCAGGGGGCGCGGCTTCAGTTCCCGGGCGAGTCCGGGCAGCACTTTCGCTTCCGCCAGGGTGGTGGCGACTTCGCTTATACGCATTATCAGGTCCGTTGCAGGGTGAATTCAGTGTAGCAAGATAGCCGCTCCGCTATGGCGCGGCAAGCCGGGCGGGCCGGCGTGTGAACGCGGTCTCCCGCACTCACGGCCCCAGCAGGTTGGATACCTTTCCCGTCGACAGTCGGGAGAACCACGCCGCATCGTAGGACCGCTGCAACAGGTTGATGGCGGACAGGGCGCTGACCACCCGCTGGGCAAAGGCCTCCCGCGCCGCCAGCAGGGCGGACCCGCCACCCAGCAGCTGCAGCTGCTCGGCCAGGCGCAGGCCGTTCGCAAACAGGTCCTGGGACACCGAGGACTCGCAACTGATAGTGCGCCGCAACAGCATCTGCTGCCCCTGTGCCAGCAGCCGCGCGATAAACTTCTTGCGGTCGTGCACCGGCTGCACCCCGAGTTCCAGCAGGGTCACCGCAACGATCAGGTAGGACTCGGTGATGGAGCGCAGGATGGCGTGGCCGAACCGCGGCGGCTGCTCCCGCAGCATTTTCTGCAGGGAGTGTTCACCGCTGTTCCAGCCGGGGTAGCGCTCGAGTGCCGCCGCCTGCACCTCCTGCAAAAACTCCGCCGTGGGTTTGAAAAAGAACTCAAATCTGTAGAGGTCCCGCAGGCCGAGGACCTCCCGTTCCAGCAGCTGGGCGCTGGGCGACTCGATGTCCCGGGCGCAGGCGGCGAGCCCGATCTCCGCCAGGGCGGCGCTGAGAAAATAGTGCGTGATGGTATTGCGGTAGTAGGCCGCGGCCAGCTGCTTGCCCCGGGGGATGTAATACACCGGGGTATTCGCCTTGTCGAAGCAGCGCACCAGGCCCGAACCCTGCAGGGCCAGCACGGCGGCCCGCACCTGCACCTCGTCGTCCAGGCTGAAACCCGAGGCGGCGGGCAGCCCGCGCGCGCGCACCTGGGCGGCAATGTCCCCGGCCTGGGTGTGGATCTCGGCGGCGGTGAGGGCACGGCCGTTGGCGCCCAGCAGCACCATCGTGAGCACGTCGGCGGACTTGATCGGCGTGATCTGCTCGATGCGCGAACACACTTCGAAGCCCATCCGCGTCACCAGGCTGGGGTCGGTGCCTTCACTGCCCGGCAGGTCCGCCGACAGGCTGGACGCCTCGGCCAGGGCCACTGGCCTGGCGAAGCGCACATAGATCTTGCCGTAGGGTTGGGTCATGCCGAAGATGTAATTGAAAAACCAGCCCAGGGATTCCTTGCGCTTGGGCTCGCCGCGCTGGATGGCGACATAGTCGTCGATTTCCGCGATCCGGTCGAAAGCGATGGAGACCGGCACCAGCAACACCTTGTCGACCTTCTCCTTCTCGCAGGATTCCACCACCCAGTTGAGGATGCCCAGTTTCGGCGGCGCCAGCTTGCCGGTGCGGGAGCGGGTGCCCTCGATCGACCAGGACAGGGGCTGCCTGGTGCGTATCAGGTGGTCGATGTAGCTGCGAAAGACCAGCTTGTAGATCGGGTCTTCGTGGAAAGTGCGGCGCAGGAAGATCGCACCCACCCGGCGGGCCAGGCTGCCGAAGCCGCGCACCGCCGCCGCGGCCTCGCCCAGGCGGCGCTCGCCCCGGCCGACCGCATCTTGCAGCGGCGCGACCGCCTCGCGCACGAAGCCCTTGAAGGCGCCGGAGACGGACTCGGGCAGGTTGAGGATGAC
>CAYTDW010000341.1:0-4123 GCA_964436585.1 uncultured Halioglobus sp.
TCCGGCAGGCCCTGGGGCTCGTGGCGCTTACGGGCGGGGGTGCGCGTGGGCATGACGCGCTCGCTGACCGCCCACAGCGACCCGACTCGCGCCGTCAGGCCATCGGAGGTTACCAGCAGTGCATTGCTGCGAAACAGGGTCGGGATCTGCTGCTTGTAAGTCTGCAATTGATTGAAGGCCCCGGCCAGCGTCGCGTTTTCGCCGCCAGGGGCTTTGAGCTCAATCACCGCCAGCGGCAGGCCGTTGACGAACACCACCACGTCCGGGCGGCGCTTGATCTGGCCCGCCACCACGGTGAATTGTTGCACCGCCAGCCAGTCGTTGTTGGCCGGGATGTCGAAGTCAATCAGCCGGGCCTTGCCAGACGTGAGTACCCCATCCTCACCGTAATACTCCACATCCACACCATCGGTCAGCAAGCGGTGGATGCGGCGGTTCTCCTCCAGCAGGCTGGGCAGTTCGGATTGGGTCAGGCGGCGCATGGCATCGGCACACGCCTCAGGCGGCAGCGTCGGGTTCAGGCTGGCCACGGCCGCTTCCAGCCTGGTCGTCAGCACCACCTCGTCATAGGCCGTGCGCTCCGGCTGCTGGCCATCGGGGCCAATCACCTCGTCCGATGCTGTGGCATAGCCCAGCCCGGCCAGTTGCGCCAGCAGCGCGGCTTCCAGTTGGGCTTCGGAGAGAAATGCCATCAGTCACCCACCCAATGTGCGACAGGCTGCGCCAGAAAATCTTCGAGCGCGACGCCATCTTCGCCAATCAGCAATGTTCGGTGCGTCTTGAACGCCTGCGCGAAGGCGGCCGAGCCGGCGTGCGCCGTGGGTGCGCGGCCGCTTTTCACCTCGATGGCAACGAGCTTGCGGCCCTGCCTTACGATGAAATCGACCTCGTGGTTGCGCTCGCGCCAGTAATACAGCGCGCACTCTCCCGCCATGGCTGCATTGGCCAGGTGCGCCCCCACGGCCGATTCCACCAGTCGGCCCCAAAATTCGCGGTCTGCCCGCGCATCTCCCGGCGCATAGCCACTGCTCACCGTCATCAGCGCCATGTTCAACACCTGCAACTTCGGGCTGGAGCCACGGCTGCGAGCGGCATCGCCGGCGTATTTCTGCAGGCCGCACACCATTCCGGCGCCTGCAAGCAGGTCCAGGTAATGCGCCAGCGTGGTGGTGTTCCCCGCATCCTGCAACTGCCCCAGCATTTTGGTGTAGGAGAGGATCTGGCCGGAATAGCGGCAAGCCAGTTCGAACAGGCGACGCAGCAACGCGGGTTTATCCACGCGCGACAACAGCAGCACGTCGCGGGAAATCGAGGTTTCGATCAGGCTGTCGGCGATGTAACGCGACCAGCGCCCCGGCTCCCCGATCAGCGGCGCCGCCCCCGGATAACCGCCGTAGAAGAGGTAGTCCTCCAGCGACCAGCCAAAGGCGTCGCGCATCTCCGCGAACGACCAATGCGACAAGGGCAGTGCCTCAAAGCGGCCGGCCAGGCTCTCGGTCAAGCCCTGGGCAACCAGCAACGGCGCGGAACCGAGCAGCACCACCTTGAGCGGGCGCCCGGTGCGGGTGTCCTCATCCCACAGGCGTTTCACCGTCTCCGACCAACCGGGAATCTTCTGGATTTCATCCAGCACCAGCACCGCGCCGGCCTGGTCGGCCACCGCCAGTCTCGCGGCGTCCCACTGCTGGCTGATCCAGTCGGGGCCGCGCAGCGTGGGTTCGTCGGCGCTGACATAGCGCAACGGCAGGCCCAGAGACTCGGTAACCTGCCGCACCAAAGTGGACTTGCCCACCTGTCGCGGCCCCACCACAGCATGGATGAACCGGCGCGGCTCGGCCATGCGAGCCGAAAGAGTCGCCGCCTGGGGGCGCTGGTAAGGGTTCTGCTTTTTACTCATAACACTGAGTATTTTTACTCAATAGACTGAGTAAAACAACCAAGTAGACCAAGGGCTCGGTCCTGCGGCGTGGCAGATGTCAGTCCAGCGGCGCTTACGATGATCCTCATCTCATTGTATTTAATAGCTTTTTGTCACCAAACCCCATTAAGCATATCTGGCTGTGCTTAACGCCGGCATGGATAGCCGGGTCCTGCCAGCATGGCACCCCTCGGGTTGCTCGACGCCATTCCATCGCCGCGCAACTGGCCGAATTGCTCGGTGGCATCGCCTTTGGCGATCAGCTCCGCCATCTGCGCCTGGCTCAGCCAGACGGTTTCACCCTCAACGCGCACTTGCACGGGCTGATTCCCGGCTTCAAAAATCACGATGCTATTCATGGGCTCCCTCCCAACACAAACCGCGCGCGCTCCCGCCGCAGCATTTCGTAAGGGGTCATGAAGCGCAGGTTCAGGCCGATGCAGGCATTGGGAATCTTGATGCGCTTCACCGAGTTTGCTGGCACTTCGTGGGTGACCACCACGTGTCCCTCTGCCAGGGCGTGGGCGATCAAGTAGTAGTCGGCTACTTGCAGGAAGGTGCTGATGGCCGCCGGTTCGTACTGTTGCTGCGTGGCCCAGGTACTCACCGCGCCGAATTGGGCGGCGACCGCCGCGCCGGTCTTCACAAACATGCCGTTGCCGTGGTCACGCATCCAGTCGGTCAATTCGTCGCCGCCTGCGGCAAGTTCATCGGCCACCTTGTCGATACTGAACACGCGATCTGCGGCATTGTTGTGGAGCAGCCATCCCCAAAAGGCAGGGCAGAAATCAAGACCGTAATGCAGGTTCTTGGCCTGGATGAACACGTTGGCATCGAGCAGGTAGGTCATAGAATCACACCCAGCTCGCGGGCCGCTTCATAAAAGGTGGATGTCTTGCGCACACCTAGCATGCGGAAGGCGTCTTGAAACAGCGTTTGCCCTTCTAGCGTGCTAGATAGCACGGCCCGAGCAAAGCGCTTGCCGGTGCGTGCACCGAGCGTGCGGTAGAAGTCGCCGCCACCGCTGCCGCCCCGGTCGAACGTGCGGATGCGCGCCAGTTCTTCCCGGTAACTCTGCCACAGGGTGGGTTCGTCGATAAAGCCCGCATCGAACAGGCGTCGCAGCGCGACCAGGGTGCTGACCTTGAAGCTGCGCGCCAGGCGTTGAATCTCCTCCGCTATCGGCATTGTGTCCTGATGGTCCTGCCGCAACAGAGCTAGCGGCATCAGGAACTCCGCCGCCACGGCGTTGCACCAGCGCTCGATGCCAGGTTTGGCCAGCCGGCCGGTCTCGGGGTCTGAAATGCCACTCTCACCCAGCCACAGGTGCGCCAGCTCATGCGCCAGGGTGAACATCTGCGCCGCCTTGCTGTCGGCGCCATTGATGAACACCAACGGTGCCAGATCGTCCGCCAGTGCAAAGCCGCGAAACTCTTCGACGTCTAGTTTGCGGTGACTGTTGCTGCCAACCACACCGCTGGCCATCACTAGTACACCAGTATCCTCGGCCTTGCCGATCAACTGACGCAGGGCGTCGGTCCAGGTGGGCAATTGCTGCCGCGTGGCAATGCTGAGTGCAAGCGTTTGCCGCATGGCCTCCGCCACGCGCTCGGGCGCATGCTGCAATGTGGCACTGCCGGCAAAGCTCAGCGTGGGCAGCGCGTGCACGCGGGCATAGTCGCGAAACCAGTCCTGCCGTTGCTGGCACAGATAAATGGTGTCGAGCAGATTGGGGCTGGGGCGGCTGAGGTCGCGACCCGCCAGGGTGCGGAAATCGGGAATCGGCAGGGGTTCCTGTGGCGGCGTTGGCAGGAACAGATAGCCCACCGCTACATGAACTGCGCGGGCGAAGTTTTCCAACTGGCGCAAGGTGGGTTGCAATTCCCCGGCCTCCCATTGTGCGAGTTTTGGAAAGCGCCCCGCCAGCGCGAGCGTATCCAGCCCGGCGCGCTCTCGCGCCCAGGTCAGTAGCTCGGGGTTGACGGGGATGCGGGTCATGCCAGCAATGCCTCCACGCCGTCAACGAAGACCCCGAAACTGTGTGAACGGTTGGTGTGAGGATCCAGCCTGGGGGCGATCCGCCGAGCGGCGTCGATCTTGGGGAAGCTACTCCTGTATATACCATGCTTCTTGAGGAAGCGATGGAGTGCCTCCCAGGAGCCGCCGTTATCCGGATTACGGAATATTCCCCTCCTGGCATCTATC
>CAYTDW010000342.1:0-4121 GCA_964436585.1 uncultured Halioglobus sp.
AAAAGAGCATCGGGGTAACGGGTTTACTGTTCACGGATTTCCAGGCTAGTAGAGGAAATCTACTCACAAAAGGCTGTTTGTATGCCCTATACTTGTGCAGGGTTTGGCGGCGCAGTACTCGTGGGCACGATCGAAGGCATTGACGCATGGCAGAGCAACTCACCTTGGAAGTACGCAAGGACAACTGGGCCGAAATACGGGTGCTGCGTGAACCCTTGCCAACGGAACTGGCAGAGAACGAGGTGTTGCTCAAAGTCGACCGTCAGGCGCTTACCTCGAACAATATTACCTACGCGCTGGTTGGTGACACCCTGGGATACTGGGGATTCTTTCCGACGGAGGAGGGCTGGGGACGCATTCCCGCCATGGGCTGGGCGGATGTTGTCGAATCGCGGCACCCCGAGGTCGAGGTCGGCGAGCGGGTCTGGGGCTGGTTCCCTTTCAGCACACACCTGAAAATACTGGCCGGCGATATCAGCGCCACCCATATTCGCGACTGCTCGCCCCACCGGGCCGAATTCGCACCGCTTTACTCCCAGATTGACCGGGCCGCTGCCAACCCGATCTACGAGCCCGCTCGGGAGGATCAGGACAGCCTGGTTCGCGCGCTGTTCATGACCTCCTGGCTGGTTGAGGACTTGCTCGACACCAATGATGTGTTCGGCGCCAGGGCCTGCCTGATTACCAGCGCCTCCAGCAAGACCAGTATCGCCCTGGCTCACTGTGTCAAACAACGCGGCAAGCTGGCGAGCGTCGGCTTGACCTCGCCGGGAAACCTGGCATTTTGCGAGAGCCTCGGATGCTACGACGAGGTCGTGAGTTACGACGCCATCGCCAGTCTCGATGCGGCGCGTCCGGTGGGGATGGTGGATATGGCTGGCAGCGGCGAGGTACGCAGTACGGCCCACCATCATTTTGGCGATAATATGAAGTTCTCCCTTCAGGTCGGAGTCACACACTACGAGGAGACCGGGTCTTCCGACGGTCTAACCGTCGAAGAGGACCTTCCGGGTGCCACCCCGGAATTTTTCTTTGCCCCCGGCCACGTGCAGACTCGCAGCGTAGAATTGGGTGCCGCAGAATTGATCCGGCGATTGGTGAGTGATTATCTTGGTTTCCGGCAGTTCTGCGACGGCTGGCTGAAGATCGAGCACAACCGCGGCCCTGAAGCTGTCGAGCAGACCTACCAGGCCATCCTGGCGGGCAGGACCGATCCGGCCAGCGGCCAGATCATATCAATGTAGGGTTGCGGCGGTATCGGCAAATTAACTTCTCGGAATAGCGGGAATCCGGTATTTACGTTTGCACAACCGCCCTGCTCCACTCACTGAACGCACTCATCCTAAGATTGCGATAAGGTTCAGCCCGGACCAGGAGCCTTCCCAAGTTGAATAGATTATTGACAGCAGCATGAGCCACAAACCTTTCGGCTTGCCTGTCCCTGGCGAATTCCCACTTCAAGCGGCCGCAGGAGGCTGAAATAGCCGGCGACAGTGCTCTGTCCAGCTGTATAGTTACTGAGATCAAAGATATTTCCAGGTTTGGAATCTGCTGGTGTGGCGCCGTCCCGACTTGAGTGGCATTGGTGTCCATTGTAGTCGGTGGGTGCGAGATAAACTCAATCACTAATCGGCGTCAGCGGCAATAAATTATGTTTTTCCCGAACTTTCATCGCGATAAATTCGAATTGTTCGAAAGATCAATATCGATATCATCTTTTCCGGATTGGGACAGCGACAGAGAGAAGGAAAGAGAATGAACGCTAAATCAGTAACGGCAATTGCAGAGGTAAAAAAGCCCTTTAACCAGCGCTTTGCGGATTGGATTCACGACCCCATGGGTGGAGTGATCGCAGCATCGGTAGCCACTATCGGCAGTTTTGGCATCGTGCTCTCCGGGTCGTGGCTCATTCATATGGTCATAAACTAAGTGCGCTTGTGACCTGCGCTGGGGTGAGCATGGATTGTGTCATTACATCGGAGCTCAAACCAGGTGCACGATGACCTCACGAGCGCCGGCATGGTGCCTATGCTCCCACAGGTAGATGCCCTGCCAAGTGCCCAGCAACAGCTCCCCTGCCTGAAATGGCACGCTGATCTGGGTTGAAGTCAAAGCGGACTTGATGTGAGCGGGCATGTCATCCGGACCCTCCAGCGTGTGCGTATAGAGAGGATCGTTCTCAGGCACTAATCGATTTAACCAGTGCTCCAGGTCAACCCGGGCGCTGTCGTCATAGTTTTCCTGAATCAACAGACTGGCGGAGGTGTGGCGGATAAACAGTGTGCATAGACCTTCTTCCAGGCCACAGGCGGAAACTACGGTGGCGATGTTGTTGGTAATTCCGTGCAGACCCTGGCCACGCACTGCTATAGATATCCGTTCAATCATAAGGGGATATTCGCATTGCGGATGGGTTATGACAATGGTTTCGGGTGACCAGATCAGTACTGCCGAAACCCACAATACTCGCCCATACCTCAATACCCCGACTGCGTTTTACCCCTTCGATCTGCAGGCCAGGTATGCCTATAATCAGCTGTGTGGGACATCGGTATTCTTCATTGTATTGATAGTCGCAAAATCGGTTTAATGAATGCCGGTGTCCCCCGTTAATGATGAAGAGCCCAATTGCACGGGCTGGCCGTGCGGGGTGTCGTGATAAGCCTGCCACCAAGCGTCCTTCAGTCCCGATAAATGAGTCGAGTCCACCAAATCTGCCTGGGTCACCAGTCGCTCCAACGCCCTCAGCCACAGTTCATAATAAGCTGTACCATCCTCCGCAATGCCATGATCGGCGGCCCGGGTGATTTCATCTCCCAGGGTCTCGGCCCATTCGTTCCAGGATATCTTACCTGACTCGATCAGGCTTACCGCGAGGGCAAATGCCTGTGCCTGCCAGGGCTCGTGGAACACCGGCTCGTTATTGTCGCGAAAACCCGCGGGCAACTGAGCCGCGCAGCGTCTACTGGTATCAGGCTGGCTCAAGATAGGATTCCCAGAGGTCGAGGCACACGGTGTCATTCTGGTTGGCCTGCTCGCCCCAGAGTTCGCGCGCTGTGAAGGAAACGGTGTACAGCCGCTGCATAACGATGTCACCGGTTGCTGCGCGGATATCTGGTAAGTGGTGGTTGCCATTGTCACTGACAACCAGACCCGCGTGGCCCCGTACATAGCGCGGCATTCGGGTGTGCCCGGGCGGGTGAACGATGCGAGCCCGTACCTGATCCCCTTTTTTGTAAGTCGCTTCACCAGACATATCCCGCACAGCGCCCGTCGGGGCATTGACCATGGCCTGCACGATTTCCGTAGGCAGCGCAACTACAGCCTCGGTATCCCTATCCATCAGTCCATCGGCATCGATGGACGCCATCATGCTGGCAAGCCAGCGCTCGTAATAGCTCGCTGACAGGTACTCAGCCGGGGGCATGCTTTCAATGAGGAAACGGAAGCGATCCAAGTTGCCACCCGTCTGTATGGACAATGTCAGGTTGCAGGCAAATACCCTGGCCTGCCAGCTATCGGGAAAAACGGCTTCATGCTCTTTAATCGGGATTGATCCAAACCCATGCATGCCGCCCATGTCGTGTATGCCATCCATTACAATAATGCCGCGCCAATCATGCCATTGCGGGTGACGAGTTGGGTCAGGGCCAGCTCATCCAGATCTTCTGTGCCGGCCGGGCGTTGAGGCATGACCAGGTAGCGCAGTTCTGCGGTACTGTCCCAGACTCTTACCTGGGTCTGCTCAGGTAGTTCGACTCCGAATTCCGCAAGCACAGTGCGCGGTTCACTCACAGCCCGGGATCGATAGGCAAAGGATTTGTACCACCCGGGCGGCAAGCCAAGGAGGGCCCAGGGGTAGCAGGAGCAAAGTGTACAGACCACCATGTTATGAAGGCCAGGTTCATTCTCCACCACGGTGACATCGGTGCCTTCGATAATGCCGCCGAACCCGAGTTCAGCCATCGCCTCGGTACCATTATCCAGCAGGCGCGCCTTGAATGCGGGGTCGATCCAGGCCCGTGCAATAACCTGTGCGCCATTGCGAGGGCCGACCCGGTTTTCGTAGGTGTCTACGATGGCATCCAGAGTCTGCGGGTCGACGTAGCCGCGCTCGACTA
>CAYTDW010000343.1:0-4110 GCA_964436585.1 uncultured Halioglobus sp.
TGTTGCTGGAGGGTTGCGTACAGCAGGCGGCAAGCCCCGCCACCAATGCGGCGGTCCGGCGCGTATTGGATCGCCTGGGTATCAGCCTGCACAGCGCCCCGCGGTCGGGCTGCAGTGGCGCGGTCAACTACCATCTTGCCGCCCACGACGATGGCCTGGATGACATGCGCCGCAATATCGACGCCTGGTGGCCGCTGCTCGAAGCCGGCGCCGAGGCTATCGTCTCCAGCGCTACCGGCTGCGGCAGCATGCTGACCGAGTATGGTCGCTTGCTGGCGCACGACCCGGCTTACGCCGGAAAGGCTGCGCGGGTATCCGCCCTGGCCCGCGACATCGGCGAGATCCTGCTCAATGAAGACCTGGGCAGACTCGGCATAAACCACAGGGTGGGCCGGGTTGCCGTCCAGACACCCTGCAGCCTGCAGCACGGTATGAAGATGCCAAACCTGATCACGGACCTGCTCACCCGGGCGGGCTTCAACATCGCAACAACCGTCGATAGCCACCTCTGCTGCGGTTCCGCCGGCACCTACTCGATCCTGCAACCGGCAATGTCAATGCGGCTGCGCGCTGCCAAGGTCGTTGCGCTCACCGCTGACAGTCCTGACCTGATCGTTACGGCCAACATCGGCTGCCAGCTTCACCTTGCAGCGGCGGCGCCGGTGCCGGTGAAGCACTGGATCGAATTGCTGGATGAGACCCGTGGCAATGGCGTCACGGCCGCACCCGGCGCTGCGGCAGGATAACTGACCCAGTACTCAGGGCCGCGCTGAAACGGCCGTTGCGGCCATTTTCCCTTCCCAACCCCCACCCGCCCGACCCTGCGGGAAACTGGAGAAAAGTGCAGTTTTTTGTGTCCGTATGCTTGCCGGCGTGACAGGATCAAGACTCAGGAACAGGACGTGTGCTGCCAGCTCGGGAATAAACCTGTTACAGGGCAAGCAAGCCGCGGCCGGGGCTGGGAGGTGTGGGATGCTGAATTTTTTGGGGACATTATTGCTTTGCACGCTGGCCGGGACACTGCTGGCGAGCGTGTTCATCAGTCCGGCGGGGGCTCTCGCCGGCGCCGCGCAAGGCTTCTTTGTGGGGCTGCTGGTAGCCTGGGGCAATCGCAAGGCGCGAGGTAAAAAGAACGACCATCCCCACGCCGCGCAAGACCAACTGGTCGGCAGCCTGAAGTTTTAACCCTGGGCCGGCAGCGGGCCGGCAGCGCCGCATGGCATCGCCGGCCCAGGGCAGAGGCTGTGGGTCAACCCTCGAAGGCCTTGACCGGCTTGGAGACGCCCGCGGACTTGCCGCCCTTGAGGTAAGCCATCATGGTGTCGGCGTCGGACACCTGGAACGGGTCAAGCGGGCAGTTGTCGCCGAAATCAGGCTCGATGAATATCTTCTCGATATGGCAGTCGTTTACCAGCATGGAGTAACGCCACGAGCGCATACCGAAGCCCACGTTTGATTTATCCACCAACATACCCATCTTGCGGGTGAACTCACCGTTGCCGTCAGGCAGCAGGAATATTTTCTTGTTGCCTACGCTCTTGCCCCACTGGAACATGACGAACGCGTCGTTGACCGAAATGCAGACGATCTCGTCCACACCCAGGGCCTTGAACTCTTCGTACAGCTCGTCATAGCGCGGCAGGTGGTTGGAGGAACAGGTCGGGGTGAAGGCGCCCGGCAGTGAGAACACGATAACTTTCTTGCCGCCAAAAATATCCTGGGTGGTTGTGTCCTGCCAGCGGTAGGGGTTGCTGCCCGGTACCGACTCGTCGCGCACACGGGTCTTGAAGGTTACCTGGGGCACTCGATCTGTTAAAACCATGTCAAACTCCTTTGCATTGCGATGGATGATTACAGGGCGGTCACGGCGTCATTTGTCTCGGGAAAACACCGTGTTTCCCTGAACACGGCGGCATGATAGGCAAATGCCATTAATATATAAAATGGTATTTTTCTATCGTCTCATTCGTTTTTATAGATACATCACCTCGGGCACTGCATCCGCGAAATCCGGCGAGAGGACAGCGGCGCCTTCCATCTGGACCCTTCAGGTTATACTTGCGGCCATTTTCAGAACCAAACGGTAGTGGCCTCGGATTCCTTTCTTTGCTTTGATCAGGCCGTACCTCGCGGTACTCTTCGATGTATTGCTTCACTGTTGTTTAAGCCTGTACACGTCACTTCAGCAACGCCCGCAATGCCCACGGCACACTGCAGGGGCAGCCCGGCTCTACCGGGCCTGCGGCACACGAGACGGAGAAAGACTCTATGAAAAGACAGAAGCGCGACATGAACTCCCGGGCATTCGACCGTGGCTACCAGGCAGGTGTTGGCGGCCGCAGCCTTGAAGCCTGCCCACATACCGAGGAGTCCGCCCGCCAGAACTGGATCTGTGGGTGGCGCGAAGGCCGCGCCGACCAGTGGGACGGGTTGACCGGTGTGTCGGGAGTTCACAAGCTCCGCGCTGTCTGAGCCAGGAGACATCCGCCGGGATTTTAGCTTGACCTCGCCGGGCCACACCCCGGCGCTATGCGGCCTATTTTGCAGCCATACTGCTCTGTGCCAGGTCGAGCAGTTCCCTGTTAGCCACCGCAAACATGGAAAAGTCCGGCGTCGAGATGGCATGCAGCTCCGTCAGCATCTGCCGCCAGCGCTGCAGTAATGATGCCTCTTCCAGCTCCCACTGGTTGACACACTTGGCCAGGTTGCGATCCTCGCCCATATGCCGCAGGGCGCCGATGGCCAGTGTGCGCTGCTGCCACTCCAGATCCTCCAGGTAAGTATCCCTGGCAAGGGCCTGCCACTCGTTCTCGACCTTGGAGGCCAGTATAAGGTCGCCAAACCAGTCCATCTCCAGCCGTTCGCCGATGAAGAAATAAAGCCCGGCGACCTCCATCAGCGGCGCGTCGGTATCCCCGGTTGCCTGGATGATACCCAGCGCGGTATAGGCGTGGTCGGCGGCAGCAATGTCCCTGGCCAGGTCCGGTCCCACACCCCCTGCAACAAAATGATCGTACAGGGTCTGGAATTGCTGCGCCGCCCTGCCCCGCAACATACCGGGATACGCCTCCCGCAGTTGCTCAAGGCCCGTGGCAAAGCCGGCAACGCAGTCGGTCGGCAGCAGCTGGTGACGGCGGTTGCGCAGCAGCCAGCGCGTGGCGCGCTTTATCAGGCGGATGACATTGAGCATCATCTGTGTCTGGATAGCCGAGGATACCTGGTGATCAAGCGCCTCGATCTGCCCCCATAGCTCCCGGATACCGTATATCTCCATCGCCGAGATATAGGCGCGCGCCACATCAGCCACCGTGGCCCCGGTGGCCGCCTGCTGTCTCTGGATATAACTGATGCCCATACGGTTGACGATGTCATTGGCCAGCTGGGTCGCCATGATTTCCCGGTGCAGGCGATGGGAGAGAATCTCTGCACGGTACTCATTCACCAGTCGCTGCGGGAAAGCGGAATCAACCATAAGCGCCAGGTAGGCGTCGCCGCCGAGGTCGGAATCGATAAGCTGCTCCTTCAACACCGCCTTGCTGTAGGAGATCAATACCGAAAGTTCCGGCCGTGTCAGCGCCTGCCCTCGCAAGCGCCGTTCCAGCAATTCCTCGTCCGAGGGCAGAAACTCCAGCCGGCGATCGAGCCTGCCCGCCTCCTCGAAGGCGCGGATGAAGCGCTGGTACTCGCCGGCGCGCTCCAGCGCCTGGAACTCGGCCATACTGATGGCCTGCACCTGGTGGTAGTTATTGCTCAGCACCAGCTCCGCCACGCTCTCTGTCATCTGGGCCAGCAACAGGTTGCGGTGCTTCCCGGTGAGGTCGCCGCGGGCGACCACGTCATTGAGCAGTATCTTGATATTGACCTCGTGGTCGGAGCAGTCGACGCCGCCTGCGTTGTCGACGAAATCGGTATTACAGCGGCCACCCGCCAGGGCGTACTCGACCCGGGCCAGCTGGGTCATGCCCAGGTTGCCGCCCTCGCCGATGACCCGGCAGCGCAGCTGGGTCGCATCCACCCGCAGGCCGTCGTTCGACTTGTCGCCGACTGCCGTATGGGACTCGGTGCCGGCTTTTACATAGGTGCCTATACCACCGTTCCACAGCAGGTCCA
>CAYTDW010000344.1:0-4086 GCA_964436585.1 uncultured Halioglobus sp.
CGACGGGGGTGTTGCCCCTGTGTTTTGGCGAGGCGACCAAGTTTTCGCAGTTCCTGCTGGATGCGGACAAGGGCTACGAAAGTACCTTCGTGCTGGGCGTTGCCACCGCTACCGGCGATGCCGAGGGCGAGGTGTGCGAGACGCTGGATGCGTCTGCGGTGACCGAAGCAGATGTGGCCCTGGCGCTGGAGGCTTTCCGGGGGGAGATAGAGCAGGTGCCCTCCATGTATTCGGCGCTGAAGCACCAGGGCCAACCCCTGTACAAGCTGGCGCGCCGCGGACAGGAAGTTGAACGCAAGGCCCGCAGGGTTGTCATAAGGCAACTCGAGCTGCGCGCCTTTCGCGGCGGTGCGCAGCCCCAGGTGGATATTTACCTGGAGTGCAGCAAGGGGACCTACGTGCGCTCCATTGCCGAGGACCTCGGCAGGATGCTGGCCTGTGGCGCCCATGTGGCGAAATTGCGGCGTACCCGGGCCGGCGCTTTCGACATCGGCAACAGCGTCACGCTGGCCACTCTGGAGGCATTGTGGACCAGCGAGCGAACCGCGGATATGGACGCCCTGTTGTTGCCGGCCGATGCTGCGCTGGAGGGCCTGCCGCTGGTTCGCCTGAGTTCCTCCGGCGGCTTCTATATGCGCCAGGGGCAGCCCGTATTGGTGCCAAACGCGCCCGGTGATGGTATCGTGCGCGTCGCCCTGGAAACCGGAGAGTTTCTGGGGATCGGAGAAATATTGGACGATGGGCGCGTGGCGCCGCGTCGACTGATAGTCACCGGAGGGTGACGCGAACCTGTCTGTAAATCTGCACGGACAGGCTCTTTTTACTAACGAAGGGTAGGTGTACTACCCGAGGCAGATTCAACCAGAGGAAATCAAGATGGCTTTAATTGCAGAACGTAAGGCAGAGATCGTAAAGGAGTACCAGATCGGGGAGGGCGACACTGGCTCCCCGGAAGTGCAGGTAGCATTGCTGACGGCGAATATCGAGCAATTGCAGGGGCACTTCCAGTCGCACAAGCACGACCACCACTCCCGTCGCGGTCTGATACGTATGGTGAACCAGCGCCGCAAGCTGCTGGATTACCTCAAGCGCAAGGATGCCGAGCGCTATACCAGCCTGATCAAGCGACTCGGCCTGCGTCGATAAGCTATAACCGATAGCGGGTCGCCCGGACAGGGGCCATGAGGTCCCTGTCTCACTACAGAGAATTGGAGAATAATCGTGAATCCAGTAACTAAAACCTTCCAGTATGGTGGCCAGACAGTCACCCTGGAAACCGGCCGTATTGCACGGCAGGCTTCCGGGGCGGTTCTCGTCACCGTCGAAAATACCTCGGTGCTGTGTACCGTGGTGGCCGAAAAAACTGCGCGTGAAGGCCGGGATTTCTTCCCCCTGGCCGTGCATTACACTGAAAAGACCTATGCCGTGGGCAAAATTCCCGGGGGTTTCTTCAAGCGTGAAGGTCGTCCCAGCGAGAAAGAGACCCTGACTTCCCGCCTGATCGACCGCCCCATCCGCCCGCTGTTTCCCAAAGGGTTTATGAACGAAGTGCAGGTTATCTGCACCGTGATGTCCGCGGACAAGCACATCGACCCGGATATCCCGGCCATGATCGGCACCTCTGCGGCGCTGGCCATTTCGGGCTGCCCCTTCAAGGGCCCGATCGCCGGTGCGCGCGTGGGCTTTACTGAAGAGCACGGCTACCTGCTTAATCCCACCTACCCCCAACTGGCCCAGAGCAAGCTCGACATGGTGGTAGCTGGTACCCGCGACGCGGTGCTGATGGTGGAATCCGAAGCCAGGGAGTTGACCGAGGACCAGATGCTGGGAGCAGTGCTGTTCGCCCACCAGGAAATGCGGGTGGTTATCCAGGCGATCAATGACCTGGTCGCCGATGCCGGCAAACCGCGCTGGGAATGGGAGGCCCCCGCCGTAAGCCAGGAGCTGCTGGCAGCGGTAGAGAGCCAGGCCAGGAGCGCACTGGGCGAGGCCTACCGTATCACCGACAAGGCTGCCCGCTATGAGCGTGTCAGCGCGATCCGCAAAGATTGCGTAGCCGCGCTGGCCGTCGAAGGCGGCCCCTCGGCGGATCAGGTCAAGGAGGTTTTCAAGAGTGTCGAGAAAAGCCTGGTGCGCAAGCGCATCCTCGCTGGTGAGGCCCGGATCGACGGCCGTGACAATCGCACCGTCCGCCCGATCGCCTGTGAAATCGACCTGTTGGCGAAAGTACACGGCTCGGCGCTGTTCACTCGTGGCGAAACCCAGGCCATCGGTGCCGTTACCCTCGGCTCGACCCGTGACGCGCAGATTATCGACGCCCTGGAGGGCGAGCGTCGCGATCCGTTCATGTTGCACTACAACTTCCCCCCCTACTCGGTGGGTGAAGCGGGCCGGGTCGGCTTCACCGGCCGGCGCGAAGTCGGTCACGGCCGCCTGGCCCGTCGCGGCCTGGCCGCGGTACTGCCATCGGCCGATGAATTCCCCTATACCATTCGCGTGGTATCCGAAATCACCGAATCCAACGGCTCAAGTTCCATGGCCTCTGTCTGTGTCGGCTCGCTGGCGTTGATGGCTGCGGGCGTACCGCTGAAAGCACCGGTAGCGGGTATTGCCATGGGCTTGGTCAAGGAGGGTAATCAGTTTGCTGTCCTCACCGATATCCTTGGCGACGAGGATCACCTCGGCGATATGGACTTCAAGGTAGCCGGTACTGCCGAGGGCGTCACTGCCCTGCAGATGGATATCAAGATCGAGGGTATCAACGAGCAGATCATGGAAGTTGCCCTGCAACAGGCACAGGCCGCACGCCTGCACATCCTGGGCCAGATGAACCAGGTGCTGGCGACAGCGCGCACGGTCACCTCTGAAAATGCGCCCAGCATGATTACTCTCAAGGTGGATTCCGACAAGATCCGCGACATCATCGGCAAGGGCGGAGTAACCATCCGCTCTATTACCGAGGCATCCGGCGCGACTGTTGATATTGACGACGACGGCACCGTGCGCGTGTTCGGTCAGGACAAGGCGGCGCGTGATGCCGCTGTCGCCCTGATCCAGGAAATCACTGCTGAGGCGGAAGTGGGTGCCGTGTACACGGGCACCGTGGCCCGGATCGTTGATTTCGGTGCCTTCATCAACATCCTGCCCGGCAAGGATGGCCTGGTGCATATTTCCCAGATTGCCAACGAGCGGGTGGAAAATGTGTCGGACTTCCTCAAGGAAGGGCAGCAGGTGCAGGTGAAAGTCATGGACGTGGATCAGCGCGGCCGCATCAAGCTCTCCATCAAGGAGTTGCTCGAGGACGATGGCCAGGCTGAACAAGTAGCCGTCGAGGAAGACGCCGAGTAATCGGCCACAGCCTCGCTGCAGAGATCAAGGGGTGCACCGTGAGGTGCACCCCTTTTTCGTTTGGTCAGCGCGGCCGGTCGGCCACGAGGCTTTCCACCACGGAAGGATCAGCCAGGGTGCTGGTATCGCCGAGGCTGCCCAGCTCATTTTCAGCGATTTTACGCAGGATACGGCGCATGATCTTGCCCGAGCGGGTCTTGGGCAGGCCCGGCGCCCACTGGATGATGTCCGGTTTGGCAATGGCCCCGATCTCGCGCACGCACAGGGCGACAAGCTCCGCCCGCAACTCGTCGCTCGGCTCGACGCCCTGCATCGGGGTGACATAGGCGTAGATACCCTGGCCCTTGATGTCGTGGGGGAAGCCCACCACCGCGGCCTCGGCAATTTTTTCATGCAGCACCAGTGCGCTCTCGATCTCGGCGGTGCCCATGCGGTGGCCGGAGACATTGAGTACGTCATCGACCCGCCCCGTGATCCAGTAGTAACCGTCCTTGTCCCGGTTGGCGCCGTCACCGGTGAAGTAGTAGCCGCGGTACTGGCTGAAGTAGGTCTGGATCATGCGCTGGTGGTCGCCGTATACGCTGCGAATCTGTCCCGGCCAGGAGGATTTCACCACCAGTAAGCCCGCCCCCGGCCCCTCGATCTCGGAACCGTTCTCATTGAGCAGCGCCAGTTCCACCCCAAACAAGGGCAGGGCGGCGGAGCCGGGCTTGATGCGCAGGACGCGGCCGAGGCTGT
>CAYTDW010000345.1:0-4081 GCA_964436585.1 uncultured Halioglobus sp.
CAGGCGCGCGACATGCTCGGCGGTAACGGCATCTCGGATGAATACCCGGTCATGCGCCACATGGTGAACCTGGAAGTGGTGAACACCTACGAGGGCACCCACGATATTCATGCCCTGATCCTGGGTCGCACCCAGACCGACATCCCGGCGTTCTGAAAAACGCCGCGCCGGGTCGGGGGGTGTCTCGCCCCGCGCCCGCGATGGCTTATTCCAGCACTTCCTGCCCGGCCGTGCGCACACTGCGCTTGAGCGCCGCCAGGGCATCCATCAGGGATTCCTGCTGGCGGTGGTCCATGCCGGCGAATAGCCCGGCGATCCAGGCCTCGTGCTCGCCCGCCATTTCATCGAAATGGCGCTTGCCCTTCGCCGTCAGGCCCACCTGCCAGGTGCGGCGATCGGTTTTTAGCGGTACGCGATTGACCAGCCCCTCCGCCTCCAGCTGGCTGACGAGGCCCGTGACATTGCCGCCGGAGACCATCATCAGGCGGGACAACTCCCCCATGGTCAGTTTCTCCGGATGGCGGTCCAGCTGCGCCAGCAGGTCAAAGCGCGGCAGCGTACTGTCGAAGGACTGGCGGAGGTTCTGGCGCAGCGCCCCTTCCACCATGTTGGTGCAGGTGAGCAGGCGCAGCCAAAGCTTCAACGCCAGGTGATCATCATCCTGGATACGGGATTCGGAATCGAGCGCATCGCTCATGGTTCAGGGGTGCCCTCCTGGGCCTGTGGGGCAGCCCATTTTGCCTGTTTTGCAGATTTGTTTAAAGCTAAAACATTATATTTTACATTTAAAATAATTTCACCTAGAATTCCCCGAACGCCATAATCGGGAAGGGCTCCATATGAAAATCGTCTGCCTGGGCGGCGGCCCATCGGGACTCTACCTCGCTATCTCTATGAAGCTGCGGGATCCCTCCCACAGTATTACCGTGTATGAACGCAACCGGCCCGGCGACACCTTCGGCTGGGGCGTGGTGTTCTCTGATGAGACCATGCAGAACCTGAGGAAAAATGATCCCGTAAGCGCCAACATCATGATCAATGAGCTGGTGCACTGGGACATGATCGATTGCCACGCCCACGGCGAGGTCGAGCGCTCCGCCGGGCATGGCTTCATTGGCATCGGCCGCAAGCGCATGCTGCAGATACTGCACGGGCGCGCCATGGAGCTGGGCGTAAACCTGGAGTTCGAGCAGGAGTTCAACATCGATGATCTCGACAGCCGGTTCGCCGATGCCGACCTGATCGTGGCGGCGGACGGCCTCAACTCGAAGATCCGCAACGCCAACCTCGATGTCTTCGACTGCGACATCGATTTGCGCCCGAATAAATTTGTCTGGCTGGGCACCCACCAGAGTTTCCGGGAAGCCTTCACCTTCATCTTTGAAAAGACCGAACACGGCTGGATCTGGGTGCACGCCTACCAGTTCGATGCCGACACCTCCACCTTTATCGTGGAGTGCCAGCCCGACGTGTACCAGGCCCTGGGCTTTGAGCGCATGAATCACGAGGAGAGCGCGGAAACCTGCCGCCGCATCTTCGAGAAGTACCTGGGCGGCCACAAACTGCTCACCAACTCGGCCCATATCCGCGGCTCCGCCTGGATCAGTTTTCCGCGGGTGCTGTGCCGCAACTGGGTCAAGGACGATCGCATCGTCCTGATCGGTGACGCCGCCCACACCGCCCACTTCGCCATCGGCTCCGGCACCAAGCTCGGGCTGGAGGACGCCATCTCCCTCGCCAGGCACCTGGATTCGGACCTGGCCCTGCCCCAGGCCCTGCGCGCCTACCAGGCCGAGCGGGAGGTCGAAGCCCTGAAGCTGCAGAGCGCCGCGCGCAATGCGATGGTGTGGTTCGAAAACACGCCGCGCTACGTCGAGGCCTTCGACACCAAGCAACTCAACTATTCCATGCTCACCCGCAGCCAGCGGGTCAGTCACGAGAACCTGCGCCTGCGCGACCGGGAATGGCTGGAGGGTTATGAAAGGCACCTGGCCGGGCTCGCCCTGGGGAAGCCAGTGGATCGGCCTGTGCCGCCCATGTTCCTGCCGTTCAAACTGCGCGGCATGGCACTGAAGAACCGGGTGGTGGTGTCCCCCATGTCCATGTACAGCGCGGAGGATGGGCTGCCCTCGGACTGGCACCTGGTGCACTACGGCGCGCTCGCCCAGGGCGGCGCCGGCCTGGTCTGCACCGAGATGACCGATGTCAGCCCGGAGGCTCGCATCACCACCGGCTGCCCGGGCATCTGGAACGACGAACAGGAAGCGGCCTGGAAACGCATCGTGGATTTCACCCACGCCAGCACGGGCGCGAAAATCTGCCTGCAGATCGGCCACGCCGGGCCCAAGGGAGCCACCCAAAAGCCCTGGGAATCCACCGTATCCGACGCGCCGCTGACCCAGGATGGCTGGGAAATCATCGGCCCCTCGGCCCATCCCTTCGCGCCCCACACCCGGCAGCCCAGGGCAATGACCCGGGACGACATGATCCGGGTGACCGCCGAGCACGTCGCCGCCGTTGAACGCGCCGATCGCGCCGGATTCGACATGGTGGAATTGCACGCCGCCCACGGCTACCTGCTGTCGGCGTTTATCACGCCGGTACTCAACCGGCGCGAGGATGACTACGGTGGCAGCCTGGCCAATCGCCTGCGCTTTCCGCTGGAAGTGTTTACCGCGATGCGTGCCGCATGGCCTGCCCAAAAGCCGATGTCGGTGCGGATTTCCGCCTGTGACTGGCTGGGGGAGAATGGCGTCACCCCGGAGCAGGCGGTGGAGATTGCCAGCGCGTTCAAGGCAGCGGGCGTGGATATTATCGACGTGTCTGCGGGGCAAACCTCGACCCAGGCGAAACCGGTCTATGGGCGCATGTTCCAGACGCCCTTTGCCGATGCGGTGCGCAACGACGCCGGCATAGCCACCATGGCGGTGGGCAATATCTTCGAGCCCGACCACGTCAATTCCATCATCGCCGCGGGCAGGGCCGACCTATGCTGCCTGGCACGCCCCCACCTGCTCGACCCCAACTGGACCCTGCGCGCCGCCGCGCAGCTGCAATACCACGGCGAGGGCGTCAGCTGCCCGCAGCAGTACCAGGCAGGCTTTGAGCAGCTGGAGCGCAACCTGGCCCGCGCCGCCGATATGGCAATCAACGCGTGATCGACCGCCATGTACTGGTTACCGGCGGCGGCACCGGCATCGGCGCCGCCATCGCACGGGCGCTTGACGCCGAGGGAGCCAGGCTTACGCTTATCGGGCGCAGCTACGCCCCGCTGGAGGCGCTGGCCGTTTCCCTGCAACAGGCACAGCCGATCAGTTGCGATGTCAGCGATGAAACGGCCGTCACGGCGGCGTTCAGCCAGGCCAGTGCACGCTTCGGCGCGGTAGACATACTCATCAACAACGCCGGCGCTGCCCCGAGCAATCCCTTCCAGAAGCTGACCGCGGCAGACTGGCGCCAGGTGATGGCGGTCAATCTGGACGGCGTATTCAACTGCAGCCGCGCGGCCATCGAGGGCATGCTGGCACAGGGCTGGGGCCGTATCATTAATATTGCCAGCAGCGCGGCCCTGCGCGGCTATGCCTATGTCAGCGCCTACAGCGCGGCCAAGCACGGGGTACTGGGGCTTACCCGCTCTCTCGCGCTGGAGACAGCGACCCGGGGGATTACCGTAAACGCCGTCTGCCCTGGCTATACCGATACCGATATTATTCGCCAGTCGGTAAAGCGGATCATGGCAAGGACCGGGCGCACCGAGGCGGACATCCTGGAGACATTTACCCGCAGCAACCCCCAGGGTCGCCTGATCCAGCCGGACGAAGTGGCCGCCAGCGTGCTGTGGCTTTGCTCCGACCAGGCGCGCTCCGTGACCGGCCAGGCAATATCCATCAACGGCGGCGAGGTCATGTAGCACCCGGCATCCGGCAAGCCTCTATCATTCACCCCAACAAGAGCGCGACGAACATGCAAGTAACCCAGTTGGCCGATTACCGGGCCGAGCATTTCCTCTGGGCGATGGACGGCACCATCGCCACCATCACCCTCAACCGGCCGGATCGCAAGAATCCGCTGACCTTCGAGT
>CAYTDW010000346.1:0-4081 GCA_964436585.1 uncultured Halioglobus sp.
CGCTGATGGGTTTCACCAGCTCCTGCAGACGGTGTTTCTGCAGGGCGTCACCCACCCGGAAATCCACATCGTCCAGCAGCAGGCCGGCGATAAAAGCGCCGATCAGCGGCGCCAGGCCCGCGACCTGGGCCAGTTGGGCGAAGCCCAGCGCCAGGCAGAACGCGAACCCGGTCCATACACTGGAGTGCTTGTTGAGCGAAACGATATGGATCACGCCGGGCATCAGCTTCTGGCCCACCAGCAGGGCAACGGCAAAAAACAGCAGCGCCTTGGCGACGATCCACAACAGGTCAATCGGCGATACCTCGCCGCTGACCACCACGCTGGCCAGCACCGCCAGCAGCAGGATGCCGAGCACGTCATCGATGAGCGCGGCGCCGAGAATGACCCGGGCCGAAGAGGTGTTGACCAGGCCATTGTCCCCCAACAGCTTGGCGGTAATGCCCACCGAGGTCGCCGCCAGCGTGGCGCCGACAAACCAGCCCTCCACGCCGGTGCCGTAGCTGAGCACGGCACCGGCCGCCAGTCCAAGCGATACCGGCAGCACCACGCCGGTGAAGGCCACCGCGAGGGCATTGCTGCCCACCTTCAGCAGGGCGCGCATGTCGGACTCCAGGCCGACGAGGAACAGCAGCAGCACCAGCGCCAGCTCGGATGAGTAGACCATGAACTCGCTGCTGCGCAGCAGTTCGCCCAGGTTAAAATCGATGCCTATCAGGGCCAGGTTGCCCAGCATGATGCCGGCGTAGATCTCCCCGAGAATCTCGGCCATGCCCAGGCGCTCGAAGATAAAACCGCAGACATCCGCCGCGGTAATCATCAGTATCAAGAGCAGGCTGGTACGGGTAAAGGTCTCACTCACACCGCTGGCCAGGGCGAGCCCGGGCAGCAGCGCCGCCGCCGCCAGCAGGTAGAGAATTCGCCTGGGCCTGTTCGCCATCTGTCCGCCGCGGCCTAGATCCAGATCATGAAGCCCATCTCGAAGGGATGGCTGAGGGCTTCGTTGAAGGGATACATACGCAATTTGTAGTACTGCAGGCCGGCGATCTCGGGCGTTACCTCGACACTGAAATCCGTATACTGCGCACCGCTGCCCGTGGCCTCGAGCTCGACCTTCTGCGCTACCACAAACTCGCCATCGACATCCTGGCTACCGAGCAGGCACTCAAGCCTGATATCACCGGGCTGCAGGCCGTTCAGCTGCGCCTGCACCCGCAGGCAGATTTTATCGTCGTGGTAGAGGTGGGCCGGCGGCATCAGCATCAGCTCCATGCTCACCCCGGGCCAGGCGTTGCGCACCCGGCGTTTCCAGTCCGCCAGGCTGCGCGCCACCTCGGCGCCGTTGGCTTCCAGTTTGCGCCGCTGCTGGCGTGCAGGCCAGTACAGCTTGGTGACGTAGTCCCGCAGCATCCGCTGTGAATTGAAACGGGGTATGATCGATTTCATGGACGCCTTGGAAAGGGCCACCCAATCCGCGGAATAACCGCCGCCATCGCGCCGAAAATAGGTCGGCAGCATCTCGTGCTCGATGATATCCAGCAGGTCATTGGCCTCTTCCTGGAGACGCTGGTTGTAGTCGAAGCGCGCATTCCGCGGCGTAATACCCCAGCCGTTACGGCCGTTGTAGCCCTCGCCCCACCAGCCGTCCAGCACGCTGAGGTTGACCACACCGTTCAGGCCCGCTTTCTGGCCCGAGGTGCCGCTGGCCTCCAGCGGATACTCCGGCGTATTCAGCCAGACATCGACGCCGGAAACCATCGACCGGGCCAGGGCCATGTCGTAGCCCTCCAGCAGCAGGATCTTGCCCAGGAATTCCGGCTGCATCGAAAACTCGTGGATCGTCCTGATCAGCTGCTGGCCGGGCAGGTCGTGGGGGTGGGCCTTGCCGGCAAAGATCACCACCATCGGGCGCTGCGGATCGCTGAGCACGCGCGCCAGGCGGGCGGGGTCGGCAAACAGCATGGCGGCGCGCTTGTAGGTGGCGAATCGGCGGGCAAAGCCCATCACCAGCACGTCCTCGTGGGAACCATCCACGTAGCGCAGCATGCGGTGGATAACGGCGTCGCTGGTGCCGTTGCGCCGCTGTTGCGCCATCACCCCGGCACGGACTTCCTCCAGCAGGTTTTGCTTGAGTGCCTTGTGCACGCTCCAATAGTGGTAGTCGGGTATCTCCTCCAGGCGCTCCCAGTACTCCTCGTTCAGCAGTTCATTGCGCCAGTCATCAAAGCGCAGGTCGAACAGGCTGACCCATTCCCTGGCGAGGAAGGTCTGCAGGTGAACGCCATTGGTTATATGGGTGATGGGGTTTTCAGGCGCGGGAATCTGCGGCCACATGCTCGATTCCATTTCCGAGGCCACCATGCCGTGGATACGGCTGACGCCGTTGTGGAAGCGGGTGCAGCGCAGGGCCAGGCAGGTCATATTGAATCCGCCACCCGAGTTGAGGCCCAGCCGGTAGACCTGCTCGAAATCGAGGCCCAGGTCGCGCACCGAGGGGCCCAGGTATTTCTCCACCAGGTGCCGCTCGAAAATGTCGTGACCCGCGGGCACCGGTGTATGGGTCGTGAACACGGTGCCGGCCGCCACCAGCTCCATGGCGGCGTAGACATCCAGTCCCTGGCGCATGCGAAATGCGCAGCGCTCGAGCAACTGGAAGGCGGCGTGGCCCTCATTGATATGCCATACCGTCGCGCTCAGGCCCAGTTCCCGCAACGCGCGCACCCCGCCCACACCCAGCACCAGCTCCTGCTGCAGGCGCATCTCGCGGTCACCCCCGTAGAGCTGGTGGGTAATAGCGCGGTCTTCGGGGGAGTTTTCCGGCAGGTTGGTATCCAGCAGGTACAGGGTGATATGGCCGGCCCGGGCAGTCCACACCCGCACCTTGAGACTGCGCCCGGGAAACTCCAGATCGAGGGTCAGGTGCTGGCCGGTCTCGGTCAGGGTCGGCACCACCGGCAGGTCGTGGGGCTGGGAGCGGGTGTGGCTGACCTGTTGCTGGCCGTGGCCATCGATGGTCTGGGTAAAGTAGCCCATCTGGTACAGCAGGCCGATGGCGACGAACGGCAGGCCCACGTCGCTGGCCGCCTTGCAGTGATCCCCCGCGAGAATCCCCAGGCCCCCGGAGTAGATGGGGAAACTCTCGTGTAGGCCGAACTCCAGGCAGAAGTAAACAATCAGGTCTTCGGCGGGGTCGAACAGGGAAGTCAGCTCCGGCCGGCCGCGGTGCGCCAGGTAGGCGTCGTAGGCAGAGGTCACCCGGCCATACTCCTCCATGTAGGAGCGATCCTTGACCGCCTCGTCGAGGCGCTGCTGGGAGACCCGGCGCAGGAAGGCCTTGGGATTGTGGTCACAGCCGTCCCATACCCGCCGGTCGAGGCGGTGAAACAGGGAGCGGATGGAACGGTCCCAGCTGTACATGAGGTTGTTGGCCATGTCCTGCAGGCGCGCCAGTTCCGGCGGGATGCGGGGCTGGATTTCAAGGGGAAACTGGGAACCGGGCATAAACGTGTCTGACCTCAGGCTTGAAGGGGTGCGTCGTACAACTGCAGGTAGCGCTGGGCGCTGCGCTGCCAGGAAAAATCCTGGGCCATGGCGGACAACTGTATCCTGCGCCAGGCTTGCTGGTCATACCATAACGCGGCGGCGCGCCGCAGGGTAGCCAGTAATTCAGCCGCATCGGGCCGCTGGAATGCGAAGCCGGTGGCGCTGCCGTCGACGAGGGTTTGCGGATTGCTGTCGACCACCGTATCCGCCAGCCCGCCCACGGCCCGCACCAGGGGCAGGGTGCCGTAGCGCAGGCTGTACAACTGGTTGAGCCCGCAGGGTTCAAACAGGGAGGGCATGAGAAAAATATCCGCGGCGGCCTCGATACGGTGCGCCAGGGATTCATCATAGGCCAGCACCACCGCCATGGCGTCGGGATGCGCGGCGGCCACCGCCTGCAGGCGCTGTTCATAGCGGGGCTCGCCGGTACCCAGGATTACCAGCTGGACCGGGCTGGCGAGGATCTCGCCCAGTACCGGCAGGATCAACTCCAGCCCCTTCTGTTCCACCAGGCGGCCGACCAGCCCCACCAGGGGCC
>CAYTDW010000347.1:0-4071 GCA_964436585.1 uncultured Halioglobus sp.
CGCGCCATGGTGACGGTCTGCTTGCCCGCGTTGATGAGGTCCGGGTCCACTTCATCTTCCCGCGGGAACGGACCCATGCCGAGCAGCCCGTTCTCGGACTGCAACATGACTTCCACCCCCTCGGGTATATAGTTTGCCGCCAGGGTGGGAATGCCTATCCCCAGGTTGATGTAGTAGCCGTCCTGGAATTCCTGCGCCACACGCTGCGCCAGTTGTTCACGTGTCAATGCCATTGCCTGTTCCCTCCTATGCGCTGCGTACGGTGCGCTGTTCGATAGTCTTTTCAAACGTGCCCTGGATCAGCCGATTCACATAGATACCCGGCAGGTGGATCTCATCGGGATCGAGCGCGCCCACCTCCACGATTTCCTCTACTTCCACCACCGTTATTTTACCGGCGGTGACTGCCATCGGGTTGAAATTGCGCGCCGTCTTGCGAAAGACCAGGTTGCCGTAGCGGTCAGCCTTCCAGGCCTTGGCGATGGAGAAATCCCCCTGGATGGCCTCCTCGAGAATGTAATGCCGGCCCTTGAACTGGCGCACCTCCTTGCCCTCACCTACCGGCGTGCCGTAGCCGGTGGCGGTAAAGAAAGCCGGTATACCGGCACCACCGGCGCGCATTTTTTCTGCCAGGGTACCCTGTGGGGTCAATTCCACTTCCAGTTCACCGCTCATCATCTGGGCTTCGAACAGGGCATTCTCACCGACGTAGGATGCCACCATCTTGCGAATCTGTTTATCCACCAGCAGTATGCCGAGGCCGAACTTGTCGGTGCCGCAGTTATTCGAGACCACCGTCAGGCCTCGGGTGCCCCTGCGCCTGATCTCCTTGATCAGGTTCTCGGGTATACCGCACAGGCCGAAGCCGCCGGCGATCACGGTCATATTGTCTTCCAGGCCCGCCATGGCTTCCTCATAGCTGCCTACCACCTTGTCGAATCCGGACATGTCTGTCTCCCGTGTTTACGCACAATTTTTGCGGAGCACTGCTCGCGGTCACGCTGCGCCGGGCTGACCCGGCGCTGCAGGGGCCTGCTGCCCGCCCCGCTCCACCACCCTGATTTCCAGGGGCTGGCTGGTATCGAGGTGCACGTCCCGCTGGGGGAATGCAATCACTATACCCTTCTCTTTCAGGCGCCGGTTGATATCCAGCATCAGGTTGCTTGAGACCTGCAGCCTCTGGTCCAGCTGGTCCATGAAGTAACGCGCCCTGATCAGCAGACTGCTTTCACCAAACAGTTCGAAGGTCACGGTGGGCTCCGGGTCTTTCAGGATAAGCGGTTGTGCCCGCACCGCATCGCGTATTTCGAACATCGCCTGCTCGATATCCGAGCCATAGGCCACTCCCACCTCCACCACCCAGCGCGTCACCTGGTCCGACAGGGACCAGTTAAGCAACTGCTGGGTGATGAATTCCTTGTTGGGCACCAGCAGCTCGCGCCGGTCGAAGTCGCGTATGGTCGTGGCCCGGATCCGGATCTTGGTCACCCTGCCCGAGGTCGTGCCCACCGTTACGGTATCCCCCACCCGGATGGGTTGCTCGAACAGGATAATCAGCCCGCTGATGAAGTTTGCCACGATCTCCTGCAGGCCAAAGCCGATACCCAGGCTGAGAGCCGCCACCGCCCACTGAATCTGCGACCAGTTGCCGCCCAGGGAGCTCATCACGCTGACAACGAGTACTCCGGTAGCCGCATACTGGAACACCCGCGTGGCCGCGTAGGCCGACGCCGCCGCCACCCCCGCTCTCTGCCGCAGGAATATCTCCAGCAGGCCGGGAATCCGGCGCAGGGCCATCCAGCCGAGCGCGGCAATCACCACGGCTTTAAAAATGTCAGCCAGGGTGACCGGTACGGGCAACTCCACCCCGTCCACCACACCCTGCCGGGTCCACAGCTGCAGCGAGTCCAGTATTCCCATTGCCGGTAATACTTCTGCCCAGATCGCCAGTGCTCCCGCAATCAGGCCGAGCAGGCTCAGCAGGTTGATGAGTTTGGTACCCTCGTCAGTGAGCAATTCGGGATCATTGTCCAGCGCTGCGTCTGCCGCGGCGGCCTCATCCTCTTTCGCATTGGCTTGCGCCGGTTCAACCCGGGCCCTGGCCAGCATCCGCCGGCGGGCCATCGACAGCCAGCGCAGGGCCAACTCATTGAGCAGGAATACCAGGGAGAAAGCGCCGACCGTCTTGGCCAGCAACAAACTGAGTGTCAGGGCGGCGTAACTATACCCGAGCAGCACGGCGATGACCGCCAACATCGGCACCCACACCAGCAAATGCCGCACCACGCGGCCCGGAACTGTACCCTTTGAGGAGGCATCTTCACCCAGCAGTGCGCTCACCTTGCCCTGCATGTACTGCGGTGTATCGCGGAAGAAAACCGCCACAGACAACAACAGCACGATCACCCCCACAGCGCCCAGTGCGCCGCCTACCTCAGCGGGGTAGAGGGCCAGGGTAAAGAAGACCAGGACCAGCGCGGGCAGAAAGGTCCGTTCCAGCCAGACGACCCGCTTGTAAGTGAGCGCCGTGCGTTGCACCGGCCAGCGAAAATGAGCGGCGATCAAGCCCTTGGGCATGAGTACAGTGCGCATGAACTCGAGGACCCAGAAATACAGCGCCCCCTGCGCCAGGGCCGTATGCAGGGCCAGCCCGAGATCGGATCTCGAGTCCTGCGGCTCCAGCAGTCTGGCCGTAATCCACATCACCAGCGGCCAGGTGAGCGACAGCAGCAGGCTCAGGCCGAGCGCCAGCAGCGTGTTGGAGAATACGTCGGTTCGCACAAACCCCACCTCCCGACTACTGGCGACGATCCGGCTGCGGACGCGGGGAGCGCTATAGGCGAGCACCAGCATCAGCACCAGCGTCAGGGCCAGCAGTGGCTTGCCAACAAGCGCGGTCGGCAGCTGGCGAATTTCATGTAACCAGCGTTCGGCGACGAACAGCTCCCCCAGTTGCGCCGGCAACGCGGTCCCTCGAATCAGGGAGAACGGGGCCCGGATGGGTATCCACAGCAGGCGCTCCTGGACAAAACGCCTGTACTCGTCGATGGCCAGCGAGTAACGCCGCAAGTTGAATTCAAGGTTGCCCAATGAACCGGCGTAGAGGTTTTCAAGTTCCAGCGCCTGCTTGACCAGGCCGCGCCGCTTGCGCAGCAAATCCAGCAGATCAGCACGGATCTGCTTCGCCGTAGCCTCATCCAGACCGAGCAACAGCTGATCGGCAAACTGGCCGGGATCGAGCAGCCGGCGCCGGTCTTCCTCGAGCTCGATCTGGCGCACGCTCGACGCGGTGAGCTGCTTCCCGACCGCGGATATTTCGGCTTTCAACTCCCGTGAGTTGGGAAGCTGGACTTGCTGCTCGCGCAGGATCTGGCCCACGTCGGTACTCAGGCCGAGGACACTCAGCTTGTGCTCTATGGATTTGAGGTCGGCTTCAATCCGCTCAGCAAGATCGCCGGCCTTCTGCTCACGCTTGCGCGCCTGCTCTATGTCCTTGCCGCGCTCGACGAATATCGCACTGAGCGCAGCATTCTCATCCGCCAGCTGCTGCACCAGTTGGTGCTTGCCCTTGGCACCGGCCAGCTCCTTCTCTGCATCGGCATAGGCCTGGCTCGCCTCGCCCTGGCGCAAAACACTGGCCTGTCGCTCCATCGCCTGCAGCGACCGTTCCAGGTCATGGATATCATGGCGGGTACGATCCAGTCGCGCCGTCAGCAATTGCAGGCGCATCGGCTGGCTCAGCAGCTCCTCATCCAGCGCGGCCTTTTCAGCCACGGCGCTGTCTGCCTGGGTCTGGGCCAGCCACAGGTTTGCCTCGCCCTCGCTGGCCGGCGTCACGGTTTTGGGCAGCTGGGCCAGGCGTGCTTGCAGGTCCGGGATTACAGTGACAAGCTGGGTCAAGCGGTTGCGGATCTCGGTTGCCCGGTTTGGCATGCCATTGATCCGGCCCTGGATGTCGGCAAGCTTGCCCTTGAGCGCTTCCAGATCTGCCTTGCTGACCTGCATCTGCTGCTCAAGGTCGGCCAGCGAGGCCTTGCCCAACCGGCTGCCGCCGGTTCCAGCTGAGACCTG
>CAYTDW010000348.1:0-4071 GCA_964436585.1 uncultured Halioglobus sp.
CACATGTTTACCACTCTGGCGGCGTACACGTTCCTGGAAAGCGTATTTGCAGAAGATACGGCCAAACGCGCTGCGGCCCGCGATTACCTGCTGGCGACAATGCCGCAGGAGAACCACGGTGAAGTCGAGGTGACGCAATACTCCCGGCGCCCGACGACTCTGCCGTAGCGCCTATTCGCAGGGCAGGCCAGGCTGTCCCATTGCTCCCGCCGCTGCGCCCCTCACCCTGTGCCGGTCCGTCCGGCCCGCCCAGCTGATCGCTCGGGTCAGTACCTCACGATAGCCTGGTTCCGCATAGCTCTCACCGGTATGTCCCAGCGCTGAATACACCACCCGACCCCCATCGACACAGTGCTTCCATATCATCGGGTGATCCTCGCCCATACTGAGTGGCGTGCCGAAGAATTCTCCCGGCACGTAAGTGCTCTCATCGATGGTGAGCAGTACCTTTAGATCCGGTGCCCGGGGGCTGGCCTCGAAAGAATACCACTCGTCCTCGCGCACCCACTCCGGCGGCAGCCCGGACACTATCGGGTCAGCGGGCTGTTCAACGCGCAGCGTCGCCTGCTGGAACTGGGGGTCGATGGGATGGCCCGTCATGCGCGCCCGGATAACCTTATCCTGGTACCAGGGCCAGGCCTCGTGGCTGCTGTCACCGGCTGCATGCAAACCCACAAAACCGCCACCATCTTCCAGCCATGTCCGCAGGGCCTGGCGCTGTTCGGGCAACAGCACATCGCCGGTGACATTGTTCCAGACGATGACATCGAAGTGCGCCAGATCCTCCGGGTTGTAAATCGCGCCGTTGTCGCTGAGGTATATACTCCAGCCCTGCACCTGCGCCATACCCTGCAGCATCTGCCGGGCGGCCGGTATGGCGTCCTTGTGAATAAACGAATTGGTTTTCGAGAAAACCAGCATGGCAGGGCGCTCCAGCAGCGGCAATTCCTCCCGTACTGTCTCGAAGACCGGTTCCCGCAGGAAACCGAGTGAGCGCGCCTCGCGGTAGCCCAGAAAGGCGAACACCAGTGCGGTCAGAACCAGCACGCCCAGCAGGATCCAAAACCACTTCCATCCCTTCTTTATCACGTGGTGTCCTCCACCAGTCTCGCCCGTCGATCAACGCAGGTTGGGCCGAAAATTCACCGCAAATGTCATCTCGAAACCGTCCACCGTCTCCCGGCGACTGAGATTCACCAGCCCGGTGTTGTTGAGCAGTGCGTGCAGCGGCCTACCCGCCTCGATCAGTTGAGCCGCCGCGCGACGAACACTGTAAAGATCGGCCATATTCACAATTTTTCACCCCACCAGTGAGGCCGCCACAGCCTCGTCGACGAGCTTGCGCGACTGCGCCTGCATCAGTGCGCTGACATGCCCACCCGTGCTCCAGCTGATTCGCGGCCGCTCCCAATGTCGCCACAGGGCGTGCACCTGCTCTACGGGTACGAATTGGTCACCGGTGGCGGCAAACATGAAACGGCCTTCCAGGGGAACCCGCGTCGGCAGGTCCAGCGGCGCGACGACCCGGTACAGCGCGCGATCCAGTGCGAGGTCAACCCCGGCGATACTGGCCACGCGACGCTCCTGCGGGCTGGCCAGGTACTCGCGATGCGCGATCATATCAGTCGGGGGCACGCCCGCGATCACACAGGCCAGGTTATCCTCGACGCCGGCAAGTACCGCGCTGGTGTAGCCACCCAGGGAAATACCGAAGACACCGACTGCCGTGGCGTCCTGGCTGCGAATCCAGGCGATAAGCTGGCGCAAATCCCAGATCGCGTTCGTTTCGGCGTGCAGGAAATCCAGCGGCGAAACGCTGAAAAATTTCTCGCCGTTAAAACCCCCCGGCGAGCGGGGGCCGTGAACCGGGAGCGTAAACAGGGCCATGTTGATGCCGAAGGTATGATGCAGGTGTGCAGCCCTGAACGCCTGGAAATCCTGCTTCGGTGCACCCATGCCGAAGCCGTGCACGCAGACCAGCCACGGGCCCGGCCGCCCGTGGCGCAGAATCACGGCGTGGGCCGTGCGATTTTGCGTATAGCCGAGCCAGCGCTCGCGACCCGGCAGGCCGGGTTCCGGCTCAAACTCGCTGTCGAAGCGCAGGTGCTCGCAGTCCTGGTCGCGAATACGTAGCGGGCGCAATACGGGCGCGACGATTGCCGGCGGACGGGTATGGAAACTGCCAGGCGCATCGATATACCCGCGCTGCACAAAGTGCGCGTAGGCGGTTGCGGCCTCGTCCACCGCCTGACTCAGAGCCCGGGGCGTCAAGCGCGGCGTCAGGGCCGCCATAAAGCCGAGAATCGTATTGTCGAGAGAGACCCTGGCACCATAAACCAGTGTCGGCGCCGGCGCCGGCACTTCATCGACGACGGGACCGAGCCGAATCTGGAACCAGCCGCAGGCAAGCCACGCCGCCAGCGACAATACGAGGGCAACCAGACCCGGTATGCGACCTGCAAGCAGACCCAGCGGCAGCGCCAACAGCAGTCCTGCCACCGCGCCAATCGCGACCATTTGCGCTGCCCGCAGGTCGGTAAATACCAGTGAGCGCGCCCCGCCCGCAGTCATCAGCGTGCCGGGAATGGCCACCAGGCAAAAAGCGGGAATCGAATAGCGCGCTGCAACAGCCAGCAGGACAAGGCCCGCAAGCAACGGTACCCAGGCGCTTATTCTTCTCAGCTCTTGCATAAAACCCCGATTAGGCCTGGCCCAGCGCCTCGAGATACAGGTTTCTTACATCGTTCATATGCTCCCTGAGCGTCGCTTTCGTCCAGGTACTGGTGTCGATTGGCGGCAGTACATCGACATCCACGGTAGCGGCCCGGTAGACGAACGATCCCTTGGGCGAAACGTCCATCGAATTGTGGATAACGATGGGCACCACCGGTACCTGCGCGTCCATTGCCAGCTGAAATGCGCCCCGTTTGAAAGCACCGAGTTTCGCCGACAGGCTGCGAGTGCCTTCGGGTGCGATACACACGGAGATACCCTGCTCCCGGATGGGCTCTGCCAGCGACTGCACGGCCCGGATTGCACTCCTGGGGTCCTCGCGGTCGATAAACACCACCCCGCCGAATTCCATGACCTGGTTAAAAATGCCGGCGCTATTCGGCGTCTTCTGCGCCACGCCCGCAAAATTCCTGCGCAATAATTTCGCCGTGATGATGAAGTCTGCCTTGCTCTGGTGGTTGAACAAAAATACCGCCGGCCGCCTGGTCCAAAGATTTTCCTCGCCACGCACATCGAGTTTCATGCCGATCAACGCCGCGGCTATATCACCGTATATCGAGGCATTAAAGTTCTGTGCCTCGCGCTTGGAACCCGTCAGCGCCCAGATCGGCATTGCGCTTGCAGCGCTGGTGAGCATGCTGCCGGTAGCAAGCACGGAACGCACCAGCTCCGTCGCTTTCGGACGCCCACGACTGCTGAACCGCCGCACCGGCCAGCCCCGTCGCTCCGCTATCGCCGCCAGCTTGCGGTTTGGGTTGGTGGGACGGGGATTGCCGACCCGTTCCAGCAACGGGATGTCGTCGTCGCTGTCCGTATAAAAGAAGGTCTTGTCGAGATCCATGCCGGTCGCCCGGGCGAGTTCCTCCGCCGCTCGCACCTTGCGTTCGCCAAAGCAGGTGGGGCGCACGACTTCACCGCTGAACTTGCCATTTTCCACTACCAGCCGGGTGCACAGGACATGCTCGATATTCAGGTTCTGCGCCGCGGGGTCGACCTGGTACTGGGTGGCCGAGGAGACGATGGCAACCGTATGCCCCTTGCGCAGGTGTGCATCGACCAGCGCGCGTGACTCCGGATAGATCCGCTTCAGGATCTCCTTGACAAAGAGCTCGTTGCAGAGTTCGCGATAATCCTGCTCCGCGGCGCCACGCATGAACTGCGCGGTTGCGACCATCATTGCGGAAAAGCCGGTACTTCCCAGACTGAAACTGGCCATTGCGCGCGCGGACTCAACGATATCCCGCACCCGCATTTCCCTGCGCCTGATCTGCTCCTGCATAATCGCGAGACCGGAGTAGCCCGCGATGATCGTGCCATCAAAGTCGAACAGGGCCCCTG
>CAYTDW010000349.1:0-4052 GCA_964436585.1 uncultured Halioglobus sp.
GGGCCAGTCACTGATCTATTCGAAGCAGCAGCGCTGCCGCTCGGTGGGCCGTCCCATTTACCTGGATGACATCGCCTGCGATCTTCCCGAGCTCAAGCTGATCGGTTCCCACGTGGGCATTCCCTGGCACGACGAGATGATCGCCATGGCCTGGAAGCACGAGAACGTCTATATCGCCACCGATGCCCACAGCCCCAGGTACTGGCCCGAGAGCGTGGTGAAGTACCTCAACTCCTACGGCCAGGACAAGGTGATTTTCGGCACTGACTTCCCGGTGCTGCGCTTTGAGCGCACGGTGCAGGAGATTGACGCCCTGGGCCTGAAGCCCGAGGTGCGGCGCAAGTTCATGCGCGATAACGTGATCCGGGTGTATGGCCTGGAGGGCAAGCTACGATGAGCGCGCCACTCGACGGCATCCGCGTGGTGGAGATGACCAGCGTGGTGCTGGGCCCCTACGCCTGCCAGATGCTGGGCGACCTTGGCGCCGATGTCATCAAGATCGAGCCGCCGGGGGGCGACACCAACCGCAACCTCGGCCCCCGCCGCAAGCACGGCGACATGGGATCGCTGTTCCTCACCTGCAATCGCAACAAGCGCTCGGTGGCGCTGGACCTGAAGTCGGAGCGCGGCCGCGCCGCCGCCCTGGAAATCATCAGATCCGCCGACGTGGTGGTCCACAATTTCCGTCCCCAGGCCATGGCGCGCCTGGGCCTGGATTACCCGGCGGTACAGGCAGTCAACCCGGCTGTCGTCTACTGCGCCACCTACGGCTACAGCCGCAAGGGTCCCTACGGCGACAAGGGCGCGCTGGATGATTCCATCCAGGCGGCCAGCGGGGTGGCGGTGCTGCAGAGCATGGTGGAGGGTGAGCCGCGCTACCTGCCCACCATCATTGCCGACAAGACCACCGCCATGGTGGTGGTGCAGTCAGTGCTGGCCGCGCTGTTCCACCGCCAGCGCACCGGCGAGGGCCAGGAAATCGAGGTCCCCATGTTCGAGTCCATGGTGTCCTTCGTGATGACCGAGCACCTCTGGGGCCAGACGTTCGAGCCGCCCATAGGCACGGCGGGTTACGTGCGCCTGATGGCGAAGCACCGCCGCCCATACAAGACTCGCGACGGCCTCTACCTGGCGGTGCTGCCCTACTGGGACAACCACTGGAGTACCTTCTGCACGCTGGTGGGTCGTCCCGAGCTGGCGCACGACGAGCGCTTTGTCGACATGGCTACCCGCCTCAAAAACATCAACGAATCCTACCGGGTGACCGGCGAGATTATCGCCAGCCGCGACCGGGCCGACTGGCTGGCCCTGCTGGGCGAGACCAATGTGCCGATGATGGTGGTGAACTCGCTGGATGACCTGATCCGGGATCCGCACCTGGTCGAATCGGGCTTCTGGCAGGAGCGCGATCACCCCACCGAGGGCCGGCTGCGGATGAGCAGCCCGCCCATGAATTTCGCCAGGACCCCGGCCTCCATCCGCATACTGCCGCCCCGCCTGGGAGAGCACAGTGAGGAGGTGTTGCGGGAGGCGGGGCTTACGCAGGTGGTGATAGACAGCTTGCTCGCCAGCGGTGAGGCGGTTGTACCGCGGCAGGACTAGATCTGGTTATGGTAAAGGGAGAGATATTGCGATGAGTTTCAAGAACCTGTTTATCGAGCATGAGCTGCCTCCCGAGGTGCGGGAATGGCTGGACAAGGAAATCGCGGAGCAGGAAGCGCGCTTCGCCAGGCTCGAGCAGAGTATGCAAGACCTGGCCCCCAGGCGTGAGCAGTGGTACCAGGAATTCTTCGACCGCATCACCACCCTGGGTTTCAATGTCGACGGTGATGACAAGATGAAGCTCAGCCCCGCCCAGCTTCCGGTCAAGCCCGCCGGGAAAGTGGATCGGGTGGTCTGGAAACACGGCATCGACAGCGAGTAAAAACCGCAACACGGCGGTAGCACACACGGGATAAGGTAGAGGGAGAGCACACATGGCACGTCCGCATATAGAGCCCTTTTGCGACAGGGACGAACACTTCAAGAACATGCTGCTGCCGGGTTTTGGCCCGGGCATGCGCTACAAGATGCTGAGCCTTGATGTCGACAGCGGCGGCTGCTCGATGACCGTGCAGCTGGATGGCGGTTACAAGCGCACTCCGGGCTTTTCCTGGTCAGAGATGGAGATGATCGTTATCGAGGGCGAACTGCTGGTAGGTGAGCGCACCTGTCGCAAGGGCCATTACTTTTTTGTACCGGCGGGTTACGCCATGCCGGCTATCAGCAGTTCCCGGGGCTGCCTCGTGCTGATGATGTACAACACCGGCGAGCCCAGCCACGTCGAGTCCACCCAGCACCATCCCCAGGCGCAGGTGGACCTCTACCATAGCGTCGATTCCTACATGGACCTGCCCTGGGCCATGGGTAACGTCACCAAGCCTTCGGTGGCGGCGGGCTGCCTGATCAAGCTGCTTAACTACAACCCCATCTCCCACGCCATGACCTTCCTGTACTGTATGACGCCAGGCTACTTCCAGGACAATATTTCCTACCACGACTGCGCCGAGGAGTCCTACCACCTGTGGGGCACCTCCTGGATGATGCAGTTTGGTGAGGTGCCCACCGGCGGCTACTTCTGGCGCCCGGCCTATATCAACCACGGTTCGTTTGCGTCCGAGTACGGCTGTATCGCCCTGGGTCGCACGGACTCCAAGCTGTTCAACCACTTCCACTACAATCCCTGGACCACGCCGATGGAGAATGCCGACCGCTCCGCCGCGCGGCTCTACAAGCGCGATCCGCTGTTGTACAAGTGGGCCTTCAGCAGGGATCACAACCACCCCCACGGGCCGGAGGATTTCGAGGACACCATGCTGCGCCGCGGCGACGAGGCGGGCCATGACAATGCACACAAGTCAGACGGGAGCCGCCACGATCACTGGCACGGTCACCTGCACCACGAGCCCGGCAGCCCGCACACCCACGCGGACGGGACAACCCATAGCCACGATTGATATGAGCGAGCAGGTGCTTATCACGGATGTCGGGCCGCGGGATGGACTGCAGAACCAGCCGCGTATCCTCAGCGTGGAGGAGCGCCTGCGCCTGATCGGGGCGATTACCGCCGCCGGTGTGACGAGCGTCGAGGTGGGTAGTTTCGTGTCACCCAAAGCCGTACCGGCGATGGCCGGCACGGACGCGGTGGTGGCGGCCCTGCCATCCGGCGGCCCGGTACACTACACGGCCCTGATCCCGAACCTTAAAGGCTATGAGCTGGCCAGGGCCGCCGGCGCCCGCTCTGTCACCATGGTGCTCTACGCCAGCGAGGGCATGGCGCGCAGGAACGTCAATATGACGATGGCCGAGGCCGAGGCGGCGACCGCCGCTATCCTCGCCGCCGCCCGGGCCGACGCCATCGAAGTCATCGCCGCCATCTCCGTTGCCTTCGCCTGTCCCTTCGATGGGCCCACCGACCCGGGGCTGGTGCGCGCTGTCGCAGCCCGGTTCCTGGCGCTGGGGGCGGACCAGGTTGTGCTGGCCGACACCATCGGCGCCGGCAACCCGCAGCAGGTGCGCGGCCTCACCGCCGAGCTGGTGCGCGACCACGGCGCCGCGCGCCTGGGTTGCCACTTCCACGACACCCGCGCCCTGGGCCTGGCCAATGTCTACGCCGCGCTGGAGTCCGGCATCCGCCGCTTCGACGCCTCCATCGCCGGTCTCGGCGGTTGCCCCTTCGCGCCGGGCGCCAGTGGCAATGTGGCGACTGAGGATGTGGCCATGATGCTGGAGCAGATGGGTTTCGCCACAGGCATCGACCTCGATGCGCTTGTGCGCGCATCGGATCTTGCGGAAGAGTTGACCGGCACCGCCCCCGGCGGGCGTTCCAAGGCGTGGCTGAAGCCGTGGCTGGCGAAGCGGGCTGGGTGACGGTTGACTAAACAGCATAGAGAAATTGAGTGAAATATTCTGAGATTGGCATGCTCCGAGGCGGCGCCGAAGCGGGTATAGCCTGACGGGACACGCCGTAAATACGTCCATGTAGGCTCGCTGCAGCCATCCATGGCTGCAGA
>CAYTDW010000350.1:0-4048 GCA_964436585.1 uncultured Halioglobus sp.
CACCAGCCGACTTTCCTTATCGTCAACAAAGACGTAAAGCAACCCGAGTAATCCGCCAATAGTCAGCCAGATGTGCAGCGATTTCATCAAGGAATAGCTCGCGATGGCAAAATTCGATGTGTCATACAATGAGCGGACAACTCTATAAATATAAATATCCCCCTCACCGACCACTATATTCCAACTGAAAAGAAGCATGGGTTTTTCGATCATGTACCAACTCAGTACTTTTGCGGGCTCCTGCCAGATACTGTTGGAAAGCTCGGCAAAAAGTTGAGCATAAGTTCCAATATCCTCGCCCGGGATCACTATTCCCAATTCGGGATTCTGGGCATGGGTTTTCCACTTTTCGTGATAATCAGGATACATTCCGATTGACAGGTTAGTCAGCAATCTGTCTCCGGATGATAGCTGATCGGGAGGAACAGATAGGGTATTGCGAACTGTCCAGCCGGCAGCTGTTACCAATACCGGGATTATCAGTAACGACAGCTTGCCGAGCCATTCTCGCCTGCTGTGGTCTTCGGGCCTCCGACCCTTCGCTAGAACCAAAGCCAGTGCAAGTATGGGCATTAAGAACAACGAAACGGGATTTACCAAATAGCAAATAGCACCTGCAATCCCGGCCAATAGCCACCACAATTGACCTTTGCTAGCCACTGCCTTGATGACCAGGTAAATGGATAGCAGGAGAGTGAATCCGAACAGAGTTTCCGTCAGCAGGTAATATGCAGTGCTCACAAGGTGTGGAGAGATAGCGGTCAGAAATGGAGGGAAAAGAGCCCAATATCCCGGCAGAAATGACATAGCTATCACATAGCATAAGAAAATCGTCCCCACGCCCAGTATAACCTGAGCGAAAAGAATCGAATTGAATGCTTCCTTTCCAAAAACTAGAGAACCGGCTTCGTCAACCCTGTAGGTGCCAGTGAGAGTCAGAATTGACGCCAGAAAGATAGGGTAGCCAGGCGCCCAGTACGAGTCCGGCGCTGGGGGCGATTGCCTGTCCTTCGAGAAAATCGAATGTGCCAAAATATTGTGAGCATAGATGAGGTAAGACTTTGCATCCCCTCTTATAAATCCATCCGGGACGGTATGGGCGTTGTAGGCAATCCTTAGAGTCGTACCACAGATCAGTATCAATGATAGTGCAAGCCAACGAATTAAAGTGGGGCCATAAGGCGACTTCATGTATTCCCCTGTTTGATATTGATACGTTGTTTGTTATTTGGGACCAACCGTCAGCGCTGAGTTTCTAGCTCGTAACAGAGATACAAAGCCCTCAAGTGAAAAGTAGAACACAAAAAACTATTTACGCACGGAATCCTCCGCATGGCCATCGTCTTCGCCCGACAACAGCTCGTTGATCGCGCTGATGATCGGCACATTCGCCGCCGGAAACCGGTACCGGGCCAGCTCGCCGGGTGCAACCCAGGCCATCGGCTGCTGTTCCAATGCCTGCGCCTGGCCATCGAAGTTCCACACCACGTGCACGTCCAGCACTACCTGCTTGTCGCCATAATCGTGGCTCACTGCCAGCAGCGGGCTGGTGCGGCCGATCTCTATACCCAGTTCCTCGCGCAATTCCCGCGCCAGGGCCAGCAGCAGGTCTTCCCCAGGCTCCACCTTGCCGCCGGGAAACTCCCACAGGCCACCCTGGTGACTGTTGCTAGCGCGCCGGGTGATCAGCACCCGGCGGGCCGGGTCCAGCACCACCCCGACCGCCACCTGCACCGGCCCCGCTTCAGGTCCGGTACTCGGCATTGATCCGCACGTAGTCGTAGGAAAAATCCGTGGTCCAGACGGTTGCGCTGCTCTCACCCCGGTCCAATTCGATACGGATGGTAATCTCGGCCGGGGCCATCGCCGCCACGCCCTGCTCCTCGGTATAGCTGGCGGCGCGGCAACCGGCGCTGGCGATCAACACGTCGTTGAGGTAAACGCCGACCCGGTCGACATCCAGATCCGCCAGCCCCGCCCGGCCGATGGCCGCCAACAGCCGGCCCCAATTGGGATCGCTGGCAAACAGCGCGGTTTTTACCAGCGGTGAATGGGCGATGGTAAAGGCCACATCCAGGCACTCCTGCTCCTGCCGGCCGCCATTGACCTGCACCGTCACGAACTTGCTGGCACCTTCCCCATCCCGCACCAGTCCCTGCGCCAGGGCCAGGCAGACCTGTTCCAGTGCAGCCTCCAGGGCGAGGCCCAGCGCCGAATCCCTCCGCCCCAGGGGCGCGTTGCCCGCGGCAGCTGTGGCCACCAGCACGCAGGCGTCGTTGGTCGAGGTATCACCGTCAATGGTGATGCGATTGAAGGTCGTCTCAACGGCGGCGGCCAGCATGGCCTGCAGCACCGCCCCGTCCACGGCCATGTCGGTCGCGATATAGGCCAGCATGGTCGCCATATTGGGACGGATCATACCGGCCCCCTTGGCGATTCCCGTTATCACGAATTCGCCGCCGCCCGCCTGAAAACGCAGGGAGCAGCCTTTGGGTCGCGTGTCGGTGGTCATGATACCCAGCGCCGCATCGGCCCAGCCCTCGGCGGAGAGTGCGGCGAACGCCGCGGGAATGGCAGCCTCAATCAACCGGGTGGGCAGCGGCTCACCGATGACGCCGGTGGAAAAGGGCAGCACGACCTCAGCAGACACCGCGCCCGCGCTTGCCACCATCCGGGTGCAGGCCCGGGCAGCCTCGATCCCGGCCGGCCCGGTGCCGGCGTTGGCATTACCGGTATTCACCAGCAGGTAGCGCGGCCGGCCCGCACTCGAGCGCAGGTGCTCGCGCGCGACTGTCACCGGGGCGGCGCAGAAGGCATTGCGGGTAAAGACCGCTGCCGCGGTGGCGCCTGCGGCCAACTCCATCAGCACCAGGTCCTTGCGCCCGGGCTTCTTGATGCCTGCGGATACCGTTGCCAGGCGCACACCGGGTACCGGGTGCAGCACACCCAGGGTGTCGTCTCCTACCGCCATGTCACTGCCCCCCGGCGAGGTACACTATATCTTGCCGTGGCACTGCTTGTATTTCTTGCCGCTGCCGCAGGGGCAGGGTTCATTGCGACCGACTTTGGGCTGGTCGCGGGTAAAGGTCTGGGGGGGCGCCGGCTCGCGTTCTCCCGGGGCGTCCGCGTCGCCGTCGGGGGAGGTCATGGCGGAAGCCTCGGCATGGCGGAACGCAAGCTTCTCGCGCTCGGCAGCCGCCCGGCGCTGGCGCTCAATCTGCTCCGCTTCATCCTGCCGCTGTATCTGCACGTGGCTGAGGAACTTGACCACCTCATCCTTGAGATTTTTCAGCAGTTGCTCAAACAGCGCAAAGGATTCGCGCTTGTATTCCTGCTTGGGGTTTTTCTGGGCATAGGCGCGCAGGTGGATGCCCTGGCGCAGGTGGTCCATGGTCGCCAGGTGGTCCTTCCACAGGGTGTCGAGAACCTGCAACATGATCTGCTTCTCGATCTTGCGCATGCCGGGGCCTACCCGCTCACTCTTGGCGTCATAGGCCGCCTGGACCTGCGCGCAAATTTTCTCCCGCAGGGATTCTTCCGCCAATTGCTTGTCCGCCTCCAGCCACTGGGCCAGCGGCAGGGAAACGGCGAACTCGGCTTCGAGTTGTCTTTCCAGGCCGGGTATATCCCACTGCTCTTCGACGCTCATGGGGGGTATAAAGTTGTCGATCGCATCATTCACCACGTCGCGGCGAATGGCGGTAATGGTCTCGGACACATCCAGCTCGCCCAACAGGTCATTGCGCTGCTGATAGATGATCTGGCGCTGGTCATTGGCAACATCGTCATATTCCAGCAGCTGTTTGCGGATATCGAAGTTGCGTCCCTCCACCTTGCGCTGGGCTTTTTCGATGGCATTGGAGACCATGCGGTGCTCAATCGCCTCGCCCTTCTCCATGCCGAGCGCCTGCATGAAGCCCTTGACCCTGTCAGAGGCAAAGATGCGCATCAGGTTATCTTCCAGCGACAGGTAGAACCTGGACAGTCCCGGGTCGCCCTGGCGGCCCGCCCGTCCCCGCAACTGGTTGTCGATCCGGCGCGACTCGTG
>CAYTDW010000351.1:0-4047 GCA_964436585.1 uncultured Halioglobus sp.
CGAAGGCGGGACTCGAACCCGCACAAGCAAAGCTCACTACCCCCTCAAGATAGCGTGTCTACCAATTCCACCACTTCGGCTTGTTGCTATTTGTCCAGCTCTGGCAGGTCCGAACCGGGCGCCACCACTGCTGGTAATTCTTCCTCAATCACCGGTAGTTCCTGTGCCGGTGCCGGCGCTGCGGCCTCGACCGCGGCCGGAATTTCCAGGTCCAGGTCGCTTGCCACTTCCGATTTCTGGTTGGCGATCAACGCCAGGCTGAAACTACTGGCGAAAAACAGCGCCACCAGCCAGCCCGTGGCGCGCGTCAGCACATTGCCGCTGCCGCTGGAGCCAAACAGCGTCTGGGAAGCACCCGCGCCAAACGAAGCCCCCATGTCCGCGCCCTTGCCTTGTTGCAGCATGATCAGCCCTATAATAGCCAGGGCCACCAGCAGGTGCACTACCAATATGATCTGTTCCATAGTCTTACTGCCCCCAGGGGGAGCGCCTCAATACTTGCATTTATGGGCCTGACTCACGCCCCCGCGGCGCCGACAATCGCCAGAAAATCCCCGGCGTTCAACGCCGCGCCCCCTACCAGGGCGCCGTCTATATCCTGCTGGGCAAACAACTCCGCCGCATTCCCCGACTTTACGCTGCCACCGTACAACAGCCGCGTGGCCCGTGCGTCGACACCCGGCACACCGGAGAGGCAAGCGCGGATAAACGCGTGCATCGCCTGGGCCTGATCCGGGCTGGCGGTCAGCCCGGTGCCTATGGCCCAAACCGGCTCGTATGCCACCACCAGGCCGGACAGGCTGGCCTGTCCTTCCAGCGCACCGCGCAACTGAGCGGCAACAACCGCCTCCGCCTCACCTCGTTCGCGCTGTTCGCGGGTTTCTCCCACACAGACAATCGCCTGTAAACCTGCCGTCACGGCCGCGCCCAGCTTGGCCGCCACCAGGCTATCCGACTCTGAGTGATACTGGCGCCGCTCGGAGTGGCCGATAATGACCCAGCGACAGCCCTGATCGGCGATCATCTGGGCTGAAACCTCACCGGTATACGCCCCGGAGGGCATGCTGCTGCAATCCTGCGCCCCGACTGCCACCGCGGATCCGTCGCACTGCTGAATCGCCTGTGCCAGGTGCACGTAGCTGGGGCAAACAGCGACTTCCACTGCACCGGAGGGCATTGAACCCAGCACTTCGCCCAGCAGGGCGGCAACGCTGGCCCGGGAACCGTGCATCTTCCAGTTACCTACGACAAGCATCTGGCGCATACCGTCTCCCGGCATAAAAAGCGGCGCAATCTTACCCAAGTTACCCTTGGGTTACAAGGCGCCCCACCGCGGCAGCCAACTCGGTACACAGGGCATCGACCTCGTCGGCGTCCTCTCCCTCAACCATGACCCGGACTTTCGGCTCGGTACCGGAGGGACGCAGCAATACCCGCCCGCGCTGCCCCAGACGGGTCTCCACCTTCTCCACGGCAGCGGCAATGGCGGGATACTTACCCAGATCCACCCTGCCGGCGACGCTGACATTGATCATGCGCTGGGGAAACTTCTTCATACCGGCGCGAAGAGCCGCGAGGTTCTTGCCGGAATCTTTCAGGGCGACCAGTACCTGCAGGGCGGCGACAATACCGTCACCGGTGGTGGTCACATCGGAGCAGATAATATGACCCGAGGATTCGCCGCCGAGGAACCAGCCCTCAGCCTCCATCCGCTCTTTCACGTAGCGGTCGCCGACCTGTGCCCTGGCAAATTCCAGACCCTCGGCCCGCAGGGCCAGTTCCAGACCCAGGTTGGACATCAGTGTGCCGACCACGCCCGCATCACCGTAGCCGCTGGCCAGCCGGTACATCGCGATCATGTAGATCAACTCGTCACCGTCCACCAGGTCGCCGTTGCCATCGACAAAAAGCACCCGGTCCCCATCCCCGTCAAAAGCGATGCCCAGGTCCACCCCGCGCTCGCGCACCAGGGCGGAAAGCGCCGCGGTATCGGTGGAGCCAACGCCCTCGTTTATATTGAAGCCGTCGGGCTGCACGCCGATGCTGGTCACGTCCGCACCCAGTTCACTGAAAACGCTGGGGGCGATGTGGTAGGTGGCCCCGTGGGCACAGTCAACGGCTATGCGCATTCCGCGCAGGTTGAACCCCTCCCGCACGGTGGACTTGCAGAACTCGATATAGCGCCCGGCCGCATCGACCACCCGCAGTACCTTGCCGATATCCCGCGACTGCACCGTCGTCACCGGCTGCTCCAGCTCGGCCTCAATGGCCAGCTCAAGCTCATCGGGCAACTTGGAACCCGTGGCGGAAAAAAACTTGATGCCATTGTCATAGAACGGGTTGTGAGAGGCGCTGATCACGATACCCGCCACTGCGGCCTGGGTGCGGGTCATCAGGGCCACCGCCGGAGTCGGCATGGGTCCCAGCAACTTGACGTTCACCCCCGCCGCCACCAGTCCCGCCTCCAGCGCAGACTCGAACATATAGCCGGACACGCGGGTATCCTTGCCGATTATGACCGTACAGCGACCCTCTCCGCCGGCTTCCCGGGCAAACACCCGGCCGCTGGCCCAGCCCAGCTTGAGCATGAAATCCGGTGTGATCGGCGCTTCACCGACCAGGCCGCGTATACCGTCTGTTCCAAAATAGCGCTTGCTCATTTCTCCCCCACTGTTTTCAAGGCAGTCCACATGGCCACCGCATCCGCCGTGGCGGCCACATCGTGTGTCCGGATAATAGCCGCGCCGCGTTCCGCAGCGAGCACCGCCAGGCCGAGGCTGGCGGGCAGTCGCTGGGTCACCGGGCGGCCGACCAACTGCTGGATCATCGACTTGCGCGACAGGCCCACCAGCAGCGGTACACCCAACCCTGCCAGCCGCGGCAGGGCGGCCAGCAGCCGCAGATTGTGCTCAAGCGTCTTGCCAAAGCCAAACCCCGGATCGACCACGAGCCTCTGCCTGGCAATACCGGCGGCCTCGCAGGCGGCGATCCGGCTGCACAGGAAGCTCTCCACCTCGGCGACCACATCGGCGTAGTGCGGCGCCTGCTGCATGGTAGAGGGCTCGCCGCGCATATGCATCAGGCAGACTGGCAGTCCGGTCGCCGCAGCCGCCTCCAGCGCGCCCTCGCGACCCAGGGCGCGCACATCGTTGAGCAACCCCGCCCCGAGGGCGGCAGCGGCTGTCATCAAGCCGGGTGAACTGGTGTCCACGGACACGATCACATCCAGCTCCGCGACAATGCGCTCCAGCAACGGCAGCACGCGATCCATTTCCTCATCGAGCCCCACGGCCGCAGCGCCGGGGCGGGTGGACTCACCGCCGATGTCCAGGATCGCCGCACCCGCGGCCACCATCTCCCGCGCCCGGTCCATAGCCAGCCCCAGGTCCAGTCGTGCCGACCGGTACAGCGTGGCGCCATCGGCAAAGGAATCAGGAGTGGTATTGATTACGCCCATGATGGCCGGGCGGGATAGCTCGAGGAGGTGCCCGGCACAGCGCAGTGCCGGGGGCGAAAATTCGGCTGAGGACAAGGTCCGGCCCGGGTCAGTGCTCGCTGGCCGGCCCGCCGATGGGGTTGCCCGCGTCCTGGCGGGACCTGGCGGTGTCGGCACCTGAACTGCCTGGACTGTCGGCACCGGCATCGCCACCCCAGTCCGCAGGTTCCCGGGGCTCGCGCCCCGCCATGATGTCGTCGATCTGGTGCGCATCGATAGTCTCGTACAGCATCAGGGCGCGGGCCATGGCGTGCAGTTTGTCGACGTTGTCCTCCAGCAGTTTCTGGGCTTTGGCGTAACACTCGTCGATGATCTTGCGCACTTCCTCATCGATCATTTTGGCGGTCTCGCCGGACAGGGACTTGTGGGCCTGGCCCGCGCTGCGCCCGAGGAAGACCTGCTCGTCCACCTCGTCATACATCAGCGGCCCCATCTTCTCCGACAGGCCCCACCGGGTGACCATGTTGCGGGCGATTTCCGTTGCCCGCTGGATATCATTGGAAGCGCCGGTGGTCACACCATCCTTGCCCAGGGTCATCTCCTCGGCGATG
>CAYTDW010000352.1:0-4030 GCA_964436585.1 uncultured Halioglobus sp.
AGGGCGCCATGCTTACCCACGGCAACATCCTGTGGAATAACATCAACGCCATGATGGCCTTCGGCGGCTCCCGCGATGACGTCATACTCACCGCGGCGCCCCTGTTCCATATCGGCGGGCTGAACGTGATGACCATCGGTTCATTCCACACTGGCTCGGCCGTGGTATTGATGCGGGCCTTTGATGCGGGGCTGGCCCTGAAGCATATCGAGCGCTACCGGGTGACCCATATGTTCGGGGCGCCGGCCATGTTCCTGTTCATGTCGCAGCAAGCCCAGTTCGGTGACACTGACCTCAGCTCCATCAATACCATCATCTGCGGCGCCGCCCCGGTGCCGGAGTCGCTGATAGAACTTTACGGCAAGCGCGGCGTGCCGTTCTGCCAGGGCTACGGCCTGACGGAGACATCGCCATTTTCATCCTTTCTCACCCCGGAGTTCGGTATCAGCAAACTGGGATCCGCAGGCCAGGCCCCGCTGTTCAGCGATACCCGTATTGTCGATAGCGACAACCGCGAACTGCCCGCTGGCGAGCGCGGGGAGATATGCCTGCGCGGCCCCAACATCATGAAGGGCTACTGGAACCGCCCGGACGCCACGGCGGCAGCGATTGACGGCGAGGGCTGGTTCCACTCCGGTGACGTGGGCTACCTCGATGATGAGGGCTTCCTGTTTATCTGCGACCGGCTCAAGGACATGGTGATATCCGGCGGGGAAAACGTCTACCCGGCGGAGGTGGAGGGCGTGCTGTATCGCCACGAGCATATCGCCGAAGTGGCGGTGCTGGGCCTGCCGGACGAAAATTGGGGGGAAGCGGTGACCGCCGTGGTGGCCCTGCACGAGGGCAAGGAACTGACGCTGGAAGAACTGCGCCGTTTCGCCGAGCCTTTCCTGGCGCGCTACAAGTTGCCCCTGCGACTGCATGTCGTGGAGGCGCTGCCGCGCAATCCCGCGGGCAAGGTGCTCAAGTTCGTGCTCAAGGAGCAGTTGCTGGGATAACGCTGCCGCAGGCGCTAGTGCGGCAGACAGCGGCAGCTCACCATGAAGCCCGGCAAGACAGGCATCAGCCGAATCGTGGACGCCACCATGTACTCATGGCGGGGGTTTCGCGCGGCGTTCCGCTATGAGTCCGCGTTTCGCCAGGAGCTGGCGCTCGCCCTGTTCGCCTTGCCACTGGCCTGTTTCATAGCGCAGGACACGGTGCAGTTCCTGCTGCTGGTTTTGCCGCTGCTGTTAATCCTGCTGGTGGAGCTTGCCAACAGCGCGATCGAGTCGATTGTCGATCGCATCGGCAGCGAGCAGCACGAGTTGTCCGGGCGCGCCAAGGACATGGGCTCGGCGATGGTATTCGTCAGCCTTACGATCGCAGGGGTGAGCTGGCTTGCGGTGCTGGGTGACAGGTATCTGTGGTGATGCCATTAGGTCGACGCACAATGCAGGTGCAATCGCCCTGGGCTATAGCGATCCGCGCGATCGTCACCCGGTGGGCGCGATCCTCAGGGGGTCAATGACTCTGATGAAAGGGAAGCGGTGAAAGTCTGTATCGCGGGTACAAATCTGGCTGATTCCATGTTCTCGCATCAACACGGCAGTATGAAGGTCATGGATGAGATTGCCCCTCAGGTCTGGTAGTTCACCCAATGTTTCCCCAAGCACCTCTGAATGACGATCTGTCGCGGTCAATACGCCAAATCCAGGGCCTTGCAGCAAAGCAGAAATAAAGCCCCAGGCCTGCGTGGACGTCCAGGGAGAGCGATATACCCTTGGATGGGTGCAAACTCGAATGAATTCATAACAGACATTCCAGCTGAGGTACGTCGGCGTAGCTCGCTGCCGCATTATTTCCAGATACGATCGGCAGGCGACATGAAACTCGGAATTGCTGTCCGCCGCGTACAGTAGAACATTGGTATCAACAACCAGCATTCACTTTTCGTCCATCACGGCATAGAGCGCTTCCCGATTGGAAACGTCCACCAGAGCTCCGCCGCTGGACCAGGTTGGCAGCCGGGGCAATTCGCTCGCGGGCCCCGTGCCCACTTTTTCGTCCAATATCAGTCGCAATCCGGCTTCGACCAATTCAGACATGGTGGTACCACGACGAGCTGCCACCTCGCGGAGCCTGCTCATTACGCTGTCGTCGATATTCAGTGTCGTTTTCATATGGAAAACCATATTAACAATATGGGGATATGTCAAGAGAGCAATGCCATCATATCCTGGCCGAAAACCGGCTGCCCGGCTAATCCTGCAACTCCTCCCCCACATTCGCCCGCGCCGCGGCGATCCGCCTGATCGCTACCCGGTCATGGGGTTCACCGGCAATAAAATGGGGGAAAGCTGCATAAGTGGCCAAAATTGTGGAATCAATATCCTTTTCGTCTATTATATCTATATGAATTTAAATACAAATCTCGCAATTTGGAAGTGGCCGTACAAGTGGCCATATAAGTGGCCAGGACTATGGACAGAAAAGAGGATAAGGCTCTAATGGAGCCCATGAAAATCGCGACGGGTTCGTCCGATTATATGGGCCTTTCCGACCTTGCGCTGGACGTGGCCAGGAAGTCAGAGGGCTTTAAACGAAGCATGCCCAGTGGAACGGTGAGGGCTCTGGCAGATCTGGTGCGATCAATGAATTGCTATTACAGCAACCTCATAGAAGGCCACGATACCCATCCCGTCGATATCGAGAGGGCGCTGCACAACGACTATAGCGACGATACCCGGAAGCGTGACCTTCAGGTAGAAGCGAGAGCGCATATAGAAGTGCAGCGTTGGATTGATGACGGCGGGGTGGCAGGGAGGGCTGTGGCGGCGGAAAGTCTCCGCGAGATTCACCGGCGCTTCTGTCAGCAGCTACCCGACGACCTGTTATGGGTGGATAACCCTCAAACAGGCCAGCGCATTCGCGTGGTACCCGGCGAGCTGCGCAGCAACGATGTGGAGGTTGGGCGCCACGTGGCCATCAGCCCCGGAGCCGTTCCGCGCTTTCTTGAGCATTTCGAGCGCTCCTATAGCGGTTTGGGGAAGACCGAAGCGCTGATATCGCTGGCGGGCGCTCATCACCGGCTGTTGTGGATACACCCATTTACCGACGGTAACGGGCGGGTAGCTCGCTTGATGTCCCATGCAATGCTGCTGGATGCTCTGGATACCGGCGGTGTCTGGTCAGTGGCAAGAGGGCTGGCCAGGTCTTCACAGGAGTACAAGTCAAAACTGCAGGATTGCGACTCCCCCAGGCGTGGTGATCTTGACGGGCGCGGTAATCTTAGTGAAGCAGCTCTGGTCAGCTTCACTCGCTACTTTTTGACAACGTGCATAGATCAGATCGAGTTTATGGAAGGCCTGGTAACACCAGATAAAATTCGGGACCGAATTCTTGGGTGGTGCAGGTCGCAGGTTGATGCCGGCAAATTGCCCAGGCAGTCGCCCAGGCTGTTGGAAGTGGTTTTGTACACAGGGCAGATCAAGCGAGGGGAGTTAATGGACTTGTTGCAGGTAGCCAGGCGCACGGCAACCCGGGTGGTATCGGAGCTTTTGCAGGCGGGCATCCTGGCCTCCGATAGTGCGAAATCACCACTCAGAATAGCCTTCCCTGCGAAGCTCGCCCCGGAAATCATGCCCGGGTTATTTCCCGCGTACTCCGCTCGTGCGCTTACCACACAGCCTGGATAAACCAGCGGATCAATCCTGCAACTCCTCCCCCACATTCGCCCGCGCCGCGGCAATCCTGGCGATGGGCACCCGGTAGGGGCTGCAGGAGACATAGTCCAGCCCCAGTTCGTGGCAGAAGCGGATGGAGCGCGGGTCGCCGCCGTGCTCGCCGCAGATGCCGTACTTGATGCCCGGCTTTTTGGCGCGGCTTTCCTTCACGGCCATCTCCATCAGGCGGCCAACCGCGCGCTGGTCCAGCGATACGAAGGGGTCGTTTTCCACCAGTTTTTTCGCCAGGTAGGCGGGCAGGAACTTGCCGACATCGTCGCGGGAGAAGCCGTAGGTCATCTGGGTCAGGTCATTGGTGCCGAAGC
>CAYTDW010000353.1:0-4028 GCA_964436585.1 uncultured Halioglobus sp.
ACCTTCCAGCCCGTCGAGGGCGGGCAGGAGGTCCACAGCGGCACCACGCTGCTCTGCAATGCACCCACCCAGCGTTCCCGATGCGATATGCGCTGTGGAATATAGCTGATCAGCTTGTTGAGGGCGCGGCGTCCGTTGTTGTAGCTGATCAGTTGCCAGAAATGGTGAATCAACTCTGCTGAAGGCTGGGTATTCGGCCCGAATATCTTGCCCAATGTGCGCTGCAACTGCTTCTCCCTCATAAGCCTGGTGAGCAAAGGCCCCAGCGGGGTCAGCATCATTTTCTGGATCAGGCGCGCATGGTGAGTCTCCGGGAACAGGCCACCGTTGAGCAGGCAGCAGGAGAGCCACTGCGGTGAGGCCAGCGCATTCTGTCGCGCCAACAGCTCCTGCGCCACCGTGTCACCGTAGTCGTGAGCCAGCACGTGGAAGTGATGCAAGTCGAGCTCTGCCACCAGGGCCGCGACGATGTCCGCCTGTTCGGTAATCAGGTAGGGGTGGGGATACGGCTTTTCGGAAAATCCCATGCCCAGCAGGTCAAGGGCTACCAGCCGGAAGTCCGCGTTCATATCTGCCCACAGGGCCTCCCAATCCCAGCTCGACGTGGGGTAACCGTGGATCAGCAGTACAACTGGAGCGTTAGCGCGCCCGTTGTCCAGGGTAAATATCCGGCGACCGCGCAGGGTGCGCCACTGTCCCATTGCCTGCCATTGGTCTGGGGAATACTGCATAATCGGTCTCCGGGTTCTGGTGGAAAAGTGCTCTGACCCCATAAGCTGTGTAGTCGCTGTCCGTGTGGGTGTTCACCTGCTCCTGCAGCAGCACCGTCGAGCGTTCCTGCCTTGACTGCATGCCGGCCGGCGCTGCTGGGCTACCTGTTAAGACCTGCCTGCCAACGAGGTAGACAGCGGTTGTTGATATCCGTATAAAAGTGGGGTGGCGTATCTCGATGACGCCCGCGCCGTGCGCCCAATTTCAGGTAGCTCAGGGTCACTGATGGGCTCAATATTTGCAGTTATAGAGAGGATGTATCATGAACGCAATGCTGGAATCGGCAAAACTTTTCTTCGACGCGTGTGAAACTGGCAAAGGCTGGCAAGGATGCATGGTTTATTGCCAGCCGGGCGCAACATTTTCTGCCCAGGCGGGCGCACTGGCGGAAATAAGGACGCTGGAGGGCTACTGCGAGTGGATGAAGGGCTTTTTTACACCAGTGCCGGATGCACACTATGAGCTAAAGTTCTTCGCGGCCGATGAAAGTCGGAAAAAGGTCACTGCCGTTGCGGTATTCCACGGTACCCAGACTGGGCCGGGAGGTCCCGTACCTCCCACCGGCAAGACTGTTGCAGCTGACTATGCCTACTGTATGGAATTTGAAGGAGGGCGTATCAAGCATATGACGAAAATCTGGAACGATGCGATCAGCCTGCAGCAACTGGGTTGGGCATAGCTTGGGATACATCCCCCTGCTCTATGCCATTCCGTACCCGGTCCTAGTTTGAAATCCTCGAAGGGGCAGAATCCGCCAGCAGAGCCTCGCGCTCACCTTCGAGCACAAATCCCGCCTTGATCACTGCCTCGGTCGCGGTCACATAACGCTGTTCATAGTCGTCGCGCGAGGCATACAACTCAGCGAGGCGATCGGCTGACAACGGCGTTGTGGATCCGAGCAGGATACAGATGATGTCCGGATTTGGGCCGGGCATGCCGGAGAGCACGTCGACAGGTACATCAACCTGTGGCGTGCGGATGCCTCCCTGGACGATACCGTCGGCGTCACGGCGGAGCGTGGGCGGATTGGTAGATGTCAACTCGAGACGCTGCGCCGCAGGTGGCGATTTACCGGTGCGCAACCATTTGTCCAGGCTGTTCAGCGCGGCCTTGGCGACCATGTGTTGCGGTCCGTTATTGATTGGCGCCCCGCAATCAAGATTATCGGCGCTTGGACCTAGCTGGCGGGCATCAGCATGGGCAGTTCCTGCCACTTCCCACAGCCGGAAAGTGTCGCTGTCTGGTTGCCGTACAATTATTGAGTTCAGAACACCTACGACGTCGTTTTCAGCTTGCTGATTAAGAACAGGGACGTCGAGATCGGTACGAAGGATGCTCGGGATGGTGCCGAAACCTTTCGCGATGTCGGTGAACTCGCCGGGACCGACCAGGGGAAGGCCAAAGGAGGCGCGGCTATGTATGAAAAAGCCGTCGAATATGTGAACGAGCGGTTGCACACCGTTGTAGTAAGTCACCAGCGCCATTGCCGATTGTGATTCGCCGACGGCAATCAGTTGCCGCGGCTCCATGTGGCCTGTCGCCGGTCCACTCTCCTTCAGCGCTCGCGCTACCTGGGTGAAGATATCGAAGGAGTAGCCATCCCCCGGATGTTGGAGCGAACCATAGCGGTCAGGATCTATTTTCTTGAGGCCCTTGCCCAGAATGTCATCTGCCCCGGAGCCTGGCACGGAAACGAGCACCGGGCCGCCCTCGACGCCAAGGCGTTGTGCGGAGACGCCAACCCAGGCGTGCCCCCGGCGAGTTATTTCTTCTTCAATAGCGACATATTCTGGATTCGCGTCCACTCCGCCACTAACATTGTTCCACTCGACCAGGACAGTACCGCTGAAGTTCGCGGGGTTATCCGGTCTACGTACCAGGATCCGGGTGCGGTAGAGTGCGGTATCATCAGGCTCGAAAGACCAACGACCGTCTTCGGTGAGGGGAGTAGTTGCCCGATATGAAGTGGCATTCCCCGACGCAACATACTCGTGCTCGACATACCCGAATTCATGCAACCTGGCGGGGACCGCTGCGCCGATGAACGGGCTGTTCACTCCGGTTAGCTCTTCAGATAGATCCGCTGCAGGACCCTGCGAACGCGACGTGGCGTTGGAACCATCTGAGCACCCGCTTGAGCTGGCGACGGCATACCCCGTCAGGCAAACGAGAAACGCGGACCGATGGAAATATTTTTGAAAATTCATTTCTTATGTTTTCCGGTGGTATATGCGATGTCCTGCGCTGGCAGGTTGGCTGGCGCGAATGGTTATGGCGCGCCGCCGTGCTCCCGATCGCGCCCTCTTCCTGGGTGCCGGTTTCCGGTCGATATTCTTAAGACCCTCAGGCAGCGCGACCTGGCTCTGGGCGATCAACTCATGGAGTGACGCCAGCAGCGGCTGCATGAAGCCGTTATAGCTTGCCTTCTTCTGACTGATCGCGTCGAGTTCGGTTTCCCAGCGGGCGGTCATGTCCGGGGTCGAGGCGATCTCGGGGAGGCTGTGGATCAAACCCCTGCCTGCCGCCGTGGAGTGGATCTGCTTGCCGCTGCGCACGAGAAACTCCCGGGTGAACAACAGCTCAATAATCCCCGCCCGGGTGGCCTCGGTGCCCAGCCCATCGGTGTCCTTGAGGACCTTGCGCAGCTCCGGGTCCTGGACATAGCGGGCAATGCCGGTCATCGCGGCCAGTAGGCTGGCATCATCGAAGGGTTTTGGGGGTGTGGTCTGCTTCTCCAGGATCTCCCCGCGCTCACACAGGCAGGTGTCCCCGTTCTTCAGGCTGGGTAAGGTCGTGTTCAAGGCAGAGTCGCCTTTCTCCTCCTCGTTCCGGGCCGGGAACAGTGCCTTCCACCCCGCTTTGAGCGTCGTCCGGGCTTTGGCGATAAAAAGACCCCCGGCAATCTCCAGATCGATCTGGCTGTCGCTGTACTCATGGGCGGGGTAAAACTGGGCCAGGTACTGGCGGGCTACCAGTTCATACACATTCCGCTCCGCCTGGCTGAGTTTGCCGGTATCCATTGTTCTCGCGGTGGGAATGATCGCATGGTGCGCCTCGACCTTGCTGTTATTCCAGGCGGCGCTTTTCAGGGTTTGGTCAGCATCCTGGGCAGCTTTGTGCAGGGGCGGGCAGTTATTGACCAGGGCGTCGATGACGGCGTTTCGGTCAGCGAAATGCGCCTCCGGCAGATACCGGCAATCGGAGCGGGGGTAGGTGAGCAGCTTGTGGCGCTCGTACAGGACCTGGCAGGTATCGAG
>CAYTDW010000354.1:0-4026 GCA_964436585.1 uncultured Halioglobus sp.
CTGTGGAAGACGACATCGAGCAGGACGTGGAGGAGACCGTTGCCGTGCTGGTGGAGGAATCCGTAGAGACTCTCGTCGAGGAGCGGGTCGAGGAAGCGGTCGCCGACAATGCTGTGCGGCAAGCCGAGGAGTCTGTGGAGCTGGCGGTAGAGGAGCAGTTGGCTGCCAGCGCCGAAAGCGCGGCGGAGGTGCGGGTGGCGACCGCGGTCGAGGGGCGGGTCGAGGAAGGCATCGATGAGATCATAGAGATGATCGAGGTCGATGAAGATCGCATCCAGAAGGACGAGTGGTTGGTCATGGCGTCCCCCGAGACGTTCGACCAGCTGGCCGAAGAGGGCTACCTGTTCCAGACCGTATCGGAGTTGCCCGGTATGGGCCTGCGCCTGGCGGAAGTGGCGGCGCCCTCGAGCTTCAATATCGCCAGCGTTCGCCAGGGCGTCATCGATATCGTGGGCAGCGACCGGGCGGAAGTCGACCTAAACCATATCTATACCGCGGGTATCCAGGCGGGGGAGAGCACTGGCGAGGGGATTCTGCCGCGCACCGCTGTCGACTTTCCCGCCGATACCGAAGCGCTGCCACTGCGCATAGGCATGATCGACAGCCAGGTGGATACGGCCCATCCGGCCCTGCGCAGCGCGAATATCCACACCCATTCATTTGCCACTGAAGGGGCCGTATCACCCACCTTCCACGGTACGGCGATTGCGTCCATCCTGGTTGGCAACGGTGGCGGCTACGTGGGTATAGCGCCCAGTTCGGAAGTGTTTGCCGCGAGTGTATTCGAGCAGGATCCCGAGCGGGGCGAAATCGCCAGCACCGTAAGCCTGGTCAAGGCCCTGGACTGGCTCATCGCCTCCGGCGTCGATGTGATCAACATCAGCCTGGCCGGGCCGCCCAATCGCTTGCTGGAAGCGGCCCTGCAGCGGGCGTCCGAGAGCGATGTGATAATCCTGGCGGCGGCGGGGAATGGCGGGCCTGTGGCCCAGCCCATGTATCCGGCAGCCTACAACACCGTCGTGGCAGTGACCGCTGTGGATGCCGACGGCAAGATCTTCCGGCTGGCCAACCGGGGTGACTACCTGGACATCGCAGCGCCCGGGGTAGAGGTTCGGCATGCTGATTCCGCTGGTGGCTTCACCTCCTCCTCGGGTACATCCTTCGCGGTGCCGTTTGCGGCCACCGCGGTGGCGCGCCTGCGCCAGTTGCAGCCCGCTGACGACGCCCTGGAAATGCTATGCCGGACCGCCGAGGATCTCGGGCCTCCCGGCAGGGACAGCATTTACGGCTTCGGCCTCCTGCGCCCCGCGAGTTCCTGATACCCGGCGCCTGGTGGCAGGCGCCTCCCTACCAGGTGTACACAAACCGGGTGCCCACGATCGTTTGGTCGTAATTGGCGGGCTCGTAGTTGGACTCGTAGTCCGCATAGCCTGCATAAAACTGCACCTCGCCATAGCCGAACAGCGGAATGCCGTAGTCCAGGCGCAGGCGGCTGCGCTGGTCGTCACGTTTTTCGCCGATACTCGGCGTGTCTGAACGGTAGTTGCGCTCTTCGTAGCGCCAGGCCAGCTCCAGTGTGGTCAGCCGTGAGAACAGCTCGATCCGCTGGACGTAGCGCAGCTTGACGGCGTTCGACCGGTAGTCGTATTCGTCCGCGCTCGCATCATCGTCCCGGTAACGGTAACCCAGGTTGAAATACTGCCTGAGCCCGCGCAGGAAGAAATAGGCATCGGCTTCGCCGGCGTGGGTTGTGGCGTCGCGGCCCGGTCTGTCGTCGATGGCTTTGTCCGAGTAGACATAGGCGCCGCGCGCAAACCATTTTTTTCCGAGAAAGCCCGATAGTGACGGTGAAACCCGGTACAGCTCGAGGAATGGCGAGCCATCCAGCCGGGAGTTGATGTAGTACACGGAGATCGCCGGGTCGACCCTGCCGAGGTCCAGCCCCAGATCGGCGCCGATCATGTTGGTCATGCGATCCACCTGCGAGAACTTATCATAGGTGCTCTGGCTGAAGTCGTAGGTGAGGGCGGCCTCCGCCTTTTCTGACAGCTGCTGTTTTACGCCCAGGCCGCCATCCAGCGTCATCGCGTAGTCACCCTGGTTGGTGGTGGCGTCCAGCTCCTCCACCGCGACGTTGCTGTCGTATTCGATTCCGACGCCCAGCAGGGCGGACCAGTCAGTTGCAGGCTTTTCCTCTCCCCACACGGCGCCGGCCAGGCCCAGGAATGGCCAGGCCAGGGCTGCAACTAAGCGACGAACCGGGCGGGACAGCCGCGGCATAGGAACGTCCTTGACGGGAGGGAAGAATCGATGGGGCAGACTAACCAGAAGTGCCGGCCACCTCAAGCCCGCAACGCTCTTTGGGGCTGTTTGCCGCAGGAGGATGTTTGCTACCATGGCGCGACCCGGCCCTGGCGCCGGCGAGACCCACAAGCGACGAAAACAGCAACCGGAGCACGCAACGATGACCACAACGGAAGATGACATTCACACGCAGTGCATGCAGCGCTTTATCGAGTTGGCGAACAGCATGAAGGAGGACGGCATCGACACCCGGGTGGTCTCGGCCGGTATGATGACCGCCTCGGCGATCTATTCCACCTACGTGTTTGCCGGCAATGACGGCCGCCTCGCACCCACCGGCGTGGAAAAACTGGCGAATGGCTACCGTGATCAGCTGGAACGGGTGCAGAAAGCGAAAGAGGAAAAGCTGGCCAGGGCCTGAGAGGGCCCGCGGGGGAGGCGCTACGCCGCCGCTGACCTGCGTTCGGGTATCTGGCGCCGGTCCCGGGTGACCACCACGCTGTTGATAGTGATGGGGAACTGCACTGCGACCCCGCGACGGCGATCCCTGCCGGCGCGCATCACGAAACCGTCCCGGGCGGGACTCTGCGGGTCGTATGAGTCCTGGTCGGCTTCATCCGAAACATAGGTTCGAGCGGCGACAGTGAAGACGTAGGCGGAAATCACAATTGCGCCAAAACCGAGAATTCCGAGAATTATCAGGACTACATCCATCTACTGTCGCTGCCCAACGGTTCGCTTTAGCGATTATCTATAATTAGTAAGCAAGAACCGCGCCTAATTTCTTCTTGCTTGATTATATAGGCGGTTAGGTCAATGTTAGCGCGCCCACCCAGCGGCAACAACAGGCAAACGTAAAATTTACTGACACTTTTGGGTCAGGGGCGACCGGCCGGGGGCCTTGCGACAGGCTCCTTCCGGGTTGAACTGACGCTGGGAGAAGATGCAGGCAGACGCTAGCGCGCACCCTTGCCGAACAGGACCACTTCCACGGTCGTGAGGCAGATCATGAAGTCCAGAAACAGGCTGTGGTTCTTCACGTAATAGAGGTCGAACTGCAGCTTCTGGCGGGCATCGTCCTCTGAGGAGCCATAGGGGTAGCACAGTTGTGCCCAGCCGGTAATGCCGGGTTTGACGCAGTGTCTGGCGTTGTAATAAGGAATACGCTCGGACAGCTCCTTGACGAACTCGGGCCGCTCTGGCCGGGGCCCGATAAAGGCCATGTCGCCTGCGAGCACGTTCAGGATCTGGGGCAGTTCATCGATACGCGTGCGGCGGATAAAGTTGCCCACCCGGGTGACTCGGCTGTCATTCCTGGTAGCCCAGCGGGCCTTGCCATCGCCCTCGGCGTCCACGGTCATGCTGCGGAACTTCAGCACCTTGAATTTTTTGCCGTTCAAGCCCACGCGCTCCTGGCGGAAGAACACGGGTGCGCCGAAACCGTCCTCCAGCCAGATGGCCAGTGCGGTCAGCAACATGAACGGCCAGGAGAACATGACCAGCAGGAAACTGGCCGTAATATCGAACCAGCGCTTCGCCAGCTTGGAGGCAGAGCTGCGCTTGAAGCCATCAATAAAACTCATGGAGCCCGGTGAGGCGAAATCTACCAGGATCTTGCCCGCCTCGCGCTCGAAAAAGGTGACCAGGTCGAAGACATCCACCCCGTTCATGCGGCACTTGAACAGGTCGTCCATGGGCAGGACTTCGCGCTTGTCATCCAGG
>CAYTDW010000355.1:0-4023 GCA_964436585.1 uncultured Halioglobus sp.
GATGGCCCCGTGCACGCTGGTCTTGGTGGTCTGGACCGGGTCAAACTGGTAGTGGATGGGCGATGCGGGACAGGCCAGGTTGTAGATTTCGTCGACCTCCACATACAGCGGAAAGGTGACGTCGTGGCGCATCAGCTCAAACCGGGGATGATCGACCAGGTGCCGGACATTCTCCCGCGTGCCGGTAAAGAAATTATCGACACACAGGACATCGTTGCCCGCGCTGAGCAGGCGCTCGCACAGGTGGGAGCCCAGGAATCCGGCGCCACCTGTTACCAGCGTTCGCGTTCTGATCGGGTTTTTCAATTCACGCTACCTTTAAAGGGAAATGTAGTGGGGACAGGGGTGTCAGGCCGCCGCGCCAGGGAGCGGCCATGGTACACGCCGAACCTGCAGGCGCCAACCTAAGTAGGGGGGCGGCCCCTGCCACCCCCGCTGCCCAACTTTTTTGACACAGCCCAATTTCCAATTCCCGGCCCCACGCATTAAACTGACAGGCGCAACTTGCATGGACGCCCGGATAAATGAAAAAACGCATTTTCGTCGCCGGCCACAACGGCATGGTGGGCTCGGCCCTGGTACGGCAGCTCAGCCAGGATCCGAACAACGAGATCGTGACCCGCACCCGGGCGCAGCTGGACCTTACCCACCAGCAGGGCGTGGCGGATTTATTCAGCCAGGAAAAAATCGACGAGGTGTACCTGGGGGCCGCCAGGGTGGGCGGCATTTACGCCAACAACACCTATCCCGCGCAATTCATCTACGAAAACCTGATGGTGGAGTGCAACGTGGTGCACCAGGCCTGGAAGGCCGGTGTGCAGAAGCTGCTGTTTCTGGGCAGCTCCTGTATCTACCCCCGCCTGGCCGCCCAGCCCATCGTGGAGAGCGAACTCATGCAGGGCTCGCTGGAGCCCACCAACGAGCCCTACGCCCTGGCCAAGATCGCCGGCATCAAGTTGTGCGAGAGCTATGACCGCCAGTACGGCACCGACTACCGCAGCGTAATGCCCACCAACCTGTACGGCCCCGGCGACAACTACCACCCGGAAAACAGCCATGTGATTCCCGCCCTGCTGCGGCGCTTCCACGAGGCCAAACTGAGCGGCGCCGACACCATCACCATCTGGGGCACCGGCAGGGCCCTGCGGGAATTCCTGCACGTGGACGACATGGCCCGCGCCAGCGTCCACGTGATGAACCTGCCGCTGGAGCAATACCAGGCGGTGACCGACCCGCGCCTCTCCCACATCAACGTGGGCTCCGGAGTGGATTGCTCAATCGCCGAGCTGGTAAGCACCATCGGCGAGGTGACCGGGTTCAAGGGAAAGATCGAATACGACACCAGCAAGCCGGACGGCGCCCCGCGCAAGCTGATGGACAACAGCAAGCTGAAAAGCCTTGGTTGGCAGCCACAGATCAGCCTGAAGGAAGGCCTGCGCGACGCCTACCAGTGGTACGTGGACCACATCGACAGCGCGCGGCGCTAGGGTAACCTGGCCGACTCGAGCAACATCACCCGCATCATCCAGCGACGGATTATTGTGAATCTCTACCAGCTATTGCCCTCGGCCTTTAATAGATCGTGTCTTGGTAATATCCGATTCTTCCTGAACATGGCCATCCATCCTTAGTTTTGTGGGCGTTGAGACTGGGGTTCTGTAACTTTCTCCTGAAGGTCTTATTGCACATAGGACATCGATAAATGAAGACTGGTCCGCTTGAACCGTCCGACGCGTGACGCGAGGGCCCTCTGCGCAGTTGCCCTGAGCTGCGATGCCCGGGTCCAGGCACCCCAAGAGAGCCGGGTGTACCTGCGATTTGCCTGATGGGCGTCAAACTGGAGCCGGGACTGAGTTCTACCTGATAGCGCGGCACAAAGACCTGGCTGGTTACAGATGCATCATTGATTTGATCGATCTTATAGGCTCTGATCTGTCCATCTTCTGCGCGAACTGCATAGAGTAGAATGTTGCCGTTTTGGGCACGGCGCAGGGAGTATGGTTCGATGGTACGAGAGCTTCTAGTACCTTCATTTGTTGTGTAGTCGAGGACCACGCACAGATGGTTTGCGGCTGCAAAACGAATGATTTCAAGAGAATTGCCCGAAGTCGAGTGCAGCCCGAGTTGGCCATAGAGTGGCCGGTACACTTCATCGTTTTGGGTAATTGCCCGAAGCGGTGCGCGCTTCTCGATCTGCCTTCCCTCAAGCCAGTCGAAGAATTCAGGAAGGACCTGCCAGTAGGCATCCAGGTCAGGCAGAGCAGGGAGTTGATGCGCCAGCATGGGCTCCCAGTTTCGCTCCAATGCGGGTCTGTATGCTTCCATATCACCCATTTGAGGTGGGGAAATTCCTTTGTAAGCACACTTCTGTGCCAGGATATCCTGAACAAGGGGCGCGGCGGGCTGCCGATCGTTGCGAAACAGGTTGATCACATCATACAAGTCCCTTGGCCTGCAGCGCTCCCCCAGCGCCCGGACTTTCTCGCCAAAGACTTCTGGAAATTGATAACAGTTGATGTGAATGCCTGTATCAGGTCGATCGGAATACGTATGAAAGGCTTCTTGCCGTGCAGGCGGAAGAACCAGCACTTCGTCGGCGGTCAGATCGAATTTAATTTTCGGCAGGTTTTTCTGACTGCGTACAAAATAACTTCGGTAATAGACGCGCGCTTCGCAAAACTTGTCGCCGCGCGGCTTTTCGTAGATATCGAATAACAGGCGGTCTATCGGGATTTCTATGCCGCAGGCCTCATATATCCACTCGGACATCGCCCCGAATTGTTCTTTCAGAAATTGTTCTTTAAGTTGGCCTTCGTCCTGAAGTGTAAAATCCAAGTCCTCAGAAAACCGATAGGTCTCAAAGTAGCATTTTTTGAGACAGGTCCCACCCTTAAACACCCAGCTATCGGAAAATGTACCACTAGCATCCACGGCGGCCAGCAGCCAACCCAATACATAGTCTTTTTCTACAACTGCCGGAGTCAGGCCGGTTTCGTTGGCGACACGAAGAATCTCATCCCTGGTGATCACAGCTCAAATCCTTTTGGCACCCACAGCCGCCACCTGGTTACCAATCTTGCATCTACCGCTCGCTTATCAAGGTGCGCATAGCCGGTTGTGAGGTTTTGTGCACATGCCTCTACAAACCCAGGGTCAAAGCCCAGCTCCTGGGCCAAAAATCCAAGCTTTTTGAACAACGCGCCATTCCCAAATCTCCGGGCATATTCAAGTAGTCGTTCATTATCCTGGACCGTCCCATACACCTTGCTGAATGCGCGCAAACAATCAACGCTATGTTGTAAGCCCGCACCCAGGTACGGATCAAGCACAATATCGAGAATCGTTTTATGCGGATCGGAAATGAGGAGCTTTCGATTATCTCTCCATAGCGTCTTGGTCCCAAACATGCTCTTTTGCGGAACGTGCTTGACAAAAAACTTCACGCCCTGGTGCTCAGTCTCACCGAAGGTGATGCGCTTGGTGGTCAACACACAAACGGAGCGGAAAAGCTGCTCAGTCAGCTCCCAGTGCTCTAACGCGCTCCATCCACCGATATATCCCGGTGCATAGAGCTCAGGCACCAGAACCCATGGATCTTCGAGAACCTGAGTTTGCCCCAATGAAGTCGGAGACACCGGAAAATAGAGGCCGCGAGAAACCCGCCGAATGACGCCTTGCTTGTGCCATCTGGCCAGCAACTTGGCCGCATCGGGTCTCGCAAGCCCAAGCGCAGACTTGGCATCATCTATTCGGATGATGCCCGATGTTGCTCGCAAGAGCGTTGCAAGGCGCTCTTGTCTACGTGAGACTTGATCGACCATTTAACTATATTTGAATACAAAGTAATTAACTAAAAAGAGAGTAGCACGTAAATATATATAGCACTATAAGTTTTCACGAGTTAATCACACATAAATAGAATTATATGTATTTTTATATAGTTTAGGGCGTTTTCTATATGTCGGGGAAACAGCGGCCCCAAAAAGCCTGAGCAACCCCTCTGATAAGCGTTATCATCGCCCC
>CAYTDW010000356.1:0-4021 GCA_964436585.1 uncultured Halioglobus sp.
CGGCATGTGACCCTGCTGAACCAGTCCATGCTGGGGCTGAAGCTGACGGCCTACATCGGCATCAGCATGGACCGCCACACCCCGGACCGGTTCGAGGCCTTCGAGGCAGAGGTCGCCCTCTATCCCGAGGTGATGGAGTGCTCGGTGGTGACCGGCCAGAGCTCGGATTACCTGCTGAAGGCGGTGGTGCCCGACATGGAATACTATGAAAAATTCCTGCTGGGCAGGCTCACACGGATTCCCGGGGTGACTGGCGTGCACTCCAGTTTCGAGCTGCGCCGGGTTATTCAACGCACCGACTTGCCCCTGGACCATATCTCGGACCAGACCACCCTGTGACACCGACGGAGTCCGTCAGTGCCGCTGGCTGAAAACCGGGGTTGCCGGACGTAGTTCGAGTGCGACGCCTTTCTATTCAGGAGCAACAGGGAGAGTTACATGGAGTTTACAAACACGGGTCAACCAATGACCGAATCGGGCATGAAGGCTGCGCTGGCCATAATGGACATGGATCCTGAAGCAGATATGGCCCTGCTGTGGTCGGTGCTGACTGTGGAAAGTCGCGGCTTCGGGTTCCTGGTCGACCGGCGCCCGAAGATACTGTTCGAACGACATATTTTTTATCGGGAAACCGGCGGTCGGTTTGCCCCGGAGGCGCCTGACATTTGCGCCAGGTCGGGCGGTGGCTATTGCGGTGGTGCAGCGGAATATGAGCGGCTCGGTCGGGCGCTGGCATTATGCCGCCGGGACCATCTGGGCGACGATCCGGCGCTGCGCAGCGCGAGTTGGGGCCTGGGTCAGGTGATGGGATTCAACGCGGTCGGTGTTGGCTTCAACAGCCCGACGCATATGATCGAGCGGATGGCGGCGAGTGAGGATGCGCAACTTGCCGGCATGGCAGGCTTCATTGTCAGCGAAAAACTCGATGCCAGGCTGCGCAACCGCGATTGGGCAGGCTTTGCCCGGCGCTACAACGGCACGAATTACTGGAAGAATGAATACGACATGAAACTGAAGGCCGCTTTCGAGAAATTCTCCTCGGGCGTTATGCGGGACTTACGCGCACGCACTGCGCAGGGAGCACTTCTGTACCTGGGCTTTGCTCCAGGCGACCCCGATGGTGTGGTCGGTCAGAATACGCGCAAAGCGATCGCCGGTTTCCGCAAGGCAAATAACCTGGGTACGGGCGGTGAACTCGACGAGGAGGCCTATAACGCAATCATGGAGCAGGCAAAGTTCCAGTGAGGCGATTCGGACCAGACTACCTGTGACTCCGACGTAATACGTCAGTACGGCTGGCCGGCCCGGGTCTTGCCCATGACCCGGCAACTGCCCAACATGGCGCAAATTGCGGCATTCGAAGCGAACCTGGAGTACTTATGAAAGATATGGCGGGCAAGGTAGCAATCGTCACCGGCGGGGCCAGCGGCATGGGGCAGATCATCGCCCGTCGTCTGGTGGCGCGGGGCGCCCGGGTGGCGATCTTTGACGTCAACGACCAGGGCCTGCGGGCGATGGCCGCGGAGGCGGACACAATCACCGCCCTGCGTTGCGATATCTCCAGCCGGGAGGAGGTGGAGGCCAGGGTCGCCGAGGTTGCCCAGGACCTGGGGCCCATCGACCTGCTGGTCCACTGCGCCGCCCTGATGCCCAGCTACAAGCTGATCGACCACACCCACGAGGGTATGGAGCGGCTGTTTCGCATCAACTATTTCGGCACCACCTACATGGTGCGCGCCGTGCTGCCCGCGATGATGGCGCGCAAATCCGGCCGCATCATCGCGTTCGGCTCCATTGCCGGCATCGCCCTGGTGCCGAAAATGGGGGCCTATTGCGCTACCAAGGCGGCGGTTAACGCCTACATGGAAGTCCTGCAGAACGAGATCCGCGACAGCGGCGTGCGCGCCCACCTGGTCTGCCCGCCGGCGGTCAACACCGCGCTGATCGACCAGACCATCGCCACCGACACTCCGGCCAGCATTATCGAGGCGCGCAAGACCGGGCGCCTGGCGGACCCGGAGAAAATCGTCGACGCCATCGAGAAGGGCGTGGCGAAGGACCGGGACATCATCTATCCAGGCGAGGCCAGGCTGCTCTATCTCTGGCGCGCCCTGTTGCCGCGCCTGTGGTGGAAGGCGGTCATGCACTTCGAGAAATAACTTCGCCAGACCGGGGCTTCGGAACTCTTTGCCTTGACCCCGGCCATGGGCTAGCATCGCCGCCCCATGCCACAACGACAGTTACATCCCGACTCACCCTGGTTGTTGGCATTGCTGGCGGCCCTGGTGGCGCTCGGCCCCCTCAGCGTCGACATGTACCTCCCCGCCATGCCCAGCATGATGCGGGACTTCGGCACCGACATCAGCCGCATGCACCTCACCCTCAGCAGTTACCTGACGGGCTTTGCCCTGTTCCACCTTGCCTGCGGGCCACTGGCCGATCGCTTCGGTCGCAAGCCTGTGCTGCTGGGTGGCACCGGGTTGTTCGTGGCGGCCAGCATTGGCTGCAGCCTCTCAGGCACAGTGGAGGAACTGCTGCTGTTCCGCTTCCTGCAGGGGATCGGCGCCTGTGTCGGACCGACCCTGGCGCGGGCGGTGGCCAGGGACATTTTCGGCCCGGGCGGGGCGGCCCGGGCGCTGTCGCTGATCGCCATGCTGATGGCGCTGGCGCCCGCGGTCGCGCCGACCCTCGGCGGCCTCCTGCTACTGGTACTGCCCTGGCCCAGCCTGTTTATCTTTCTGGGTATTTACGGGATGGCGATGATCGCCCTCATCCAGTTGTTCCTGCCGGAATCACTGCCCGGGGCGCAGAGCCTGCATCCGCGGGCCATCGCGCGCAACTACGCAGCGCTGCTGGCAGACCCGTTCTTCCTGACGGTCACGCTGACCAGCGGCCTGGTCTACTCCGGCCTCATGGTCTACCTGGTCAGCTCGAGCTTTATCTACATCGATATGCTGGGGGTGCCGGCGCACTACTTCGGGTTCATTTTCCTGGGCTCCGTCGCCGGCTATATGGCCGGCAGTGCCCTCAGTGCGAGACTGGCGCAACAGCGGGAATCGGAGCGGATCATGCGCCTCGGTGTGATCATGGCAATGACCTCAGCCTGCCTGCTGCTGGCCTCCTCCCATACCTGGCCCGCCAGCATACTCGCCCTGATGCTGCCGATGATGCTGTATTCCATCGCCATGGGGCTGGTACTTCCCCACGCCATGGCCATCGCCCTGCGCCCATTCGCCCACATTGCCGGCACGGCATCGGCCCTGCTGGGCTTCATCCAGATGTCCCTGTCTGCCGGCAGCAGCGCCCTGGCCGGCCTGTTCCTCTCCACCACGCCCCAACCGATGGTGTGGATGCTGCTGGGCATCGCGGCGATCAGCCTCGTCCTGGGCCTGCGGGCGCACGGCCTCTACAACCGCACAAGGCCCTGACCCGCGGGCGCCGCTGTGGCATACTCGTGCCGAGTTTTCCCGGAGAGTTTCCCGTGCGCACTGCCTGCGATGTCACCCAGCTGATCGGCAATACGCCGCTGCTTCGCCTCAGGGAAGTGTCCGAACGCACCGGATGCACCATCCTGGGCAAGGCCGAGTTTCTCAATCCCGGCGGCTCGGTAAAGGACCGCACTGCCCTCGGCATCATTCGAGCGGCCGAGGCCTCAGGTGAACTGCGCCCCGGGGGGCGCATTGTCGAGGGTACGGCGGGCAATACCGGTATCGGCCTCACCCTGTTGGCCAATGCACTGGGTTACACCAGCACCGTGGTAATGCCCATCACCCAGAGCAAGGAGAAAATTGATTCACTGGAGCTGCTGGGCGCGGACCTGCACCTGGTGGGGGCCACTTCCTATAGCGATCCCAATCACTATATCCACACCGCCCGGCGCCTGGCGGAGAAACTGGCCGCGCGGGAGGAACACGGCGCCGTCTGGGCGCGCCAGTTCGACAATCTCGCGAATATGGAAATTCATCATCGCAACACCGGCGCCGAGATCTGGGAACATAACGACGGCAGGGTGGACGGTTTA
>CAYTDW010000357.1:0-4011 GCA_964436585.1 uncultured Halioglobus sp.
CATTTCTCCGGAAACCGCGAGCTACGGCGCTTTTTGGGTGCTTTGCATGCTCCTGCTGGTCGGCGTGGCGACGGCGGTGATCGCGCGCCCCTCAATGGTACGCCGGGTCCGCAGGCGCGATCCCTGGGACTGTGGCTTTGCGCCGCCAACGCCCAGGATGCAGTACTCCTCCACGGCTTTTGCCCAACCCATCCGTCGCGTCTTTGGCATCATGTTTCACATCGAAGAAAGCGTGGAAGAGGGCGCGGATCGCCAGATGCATTACCGGTTGTCGATTGCCGACCGAACCTGGGCCGCGGTGTTTTTGCCCATTGCCAGGCTGGTTGATGCCGCCTCGCGTCGAATTCTCATTCTGCAATCGGGCAACATTCGAGCGTATCTGGGCTGGACGCTGGTGACGCTTCTGGTGCTGCTATGGATAGTCTCTTGAGCGTGTCAGTCTGGGCTCTGGTCTGCCTGCAGGCGCTGGCCTACGTCGCGCTGGCGCCGTTGCTCACCGGCTGGGTGCGCAAGGTTAAGGCCCGCCTCCAGAATCGCCGTGGCGCTCCGGTATTCCAGCCTTACAGCGATATCAGGAAGCTTTTTGTAAAGGAAGTTCACGTCGCCCACACGGCTTCGCCTCTGTTCCGCGTTGCACCCTATATTGTGTTCGCTTCCACCTGGCTTGCGGCGACGACCGTACCGCTTCTCGCCGTAGATTTACCGACGGCCGCCGTTGCCGACCTGATTGTATTGGTGGGTTTTCTCGCCCTCGGCCGGTTCTTCCTCGCCCTCGCGGGTATGGACGTTGGCACCGCGTTCGGCGGCATGGGCGCCTCCCGGGAGATGCTGGTTTCCGCACTCGCAGAACCCGCGCTGCTGATGGCCGTGTTCACGCTGGCAATGCAGGCGCACAGCACCAATCTCTCGACGGTCGTCGCTCACCAGATCGAGATCGGATTGACGCTGAAGCCGTCCCTCATGTTCGCACTCGCGGGGCTGTGCCTGGTTGCTATCGCTGAAACGGGCCGAATTCCAATCGATAATCCTGCTACCCATCTCGAATTGACCATGATCCACGAAGCCATGCTGCTGGAGTATTCCGGCCGTCACCTGGCCCTGATGGTGTGGGCGGCCCAGGTCAAGCTGTTGCTGTACGCAGTGTTGATCATTGGCGTCTTCGCGCCCTGGGGTATCGCGACGTCACTGACACTACCGGCGTTGGGCATCGCGCTGGTTGCCACCCTGGGTAAACTGGCAGGGCTCGGTGTGCTGCTCGCCGTTGTGGAAACGGTGCTGGCGAAATTGCGGCTGTTTCGAGCCCCGGCGCTGCTGAATCTGGCGCTGCTGTTGGGGCTTCTCGGGCTGCTCAGCCACGTCATTCTCGAGGTGGGAACGTGACCACCGCTCCCGATCTGTCGATTCTGCAACAGGCTGTGCTCGTATTGGCAGCGCTGGTGTTGTTCGTGTCCTTCCTGTTGTTGGCCCAGCCACGGCTGCTGGCTGCGATTCGGGCATTTGCGTGGCAGGGCGCCCTGCTGGCGCTGATCACCGCCGTGGTTGCCACCGTCAACGTCCATCCGCATCTGTATGCTTCGGCCGTGCTCACCGCGGGATTGAAAGCGGGATTGATCCCCTGGATGCTCCACCGGCTGACACGGCGGCTGGAACTTGAAAGGCATGTAGAGGCGGTGGAGCGTGCCGGCATCATCCAGATTGTGGCGGTTGCGCTCGTACTGTTCAGCTACTGGCTGGTACTGCCGATTATTCAGCAAGACCTCGAGTTCACCCGCAATATCGTCGCCGTCAGCCTTGCGGTTGTCCTTCTGGGCCTGTGGGTGATGATCACGCGGCAACAGGCAGTTTTCCAGGTGCTGGGCTTCATGTCGATCGAGAATGGCCTGTTTCTCGCCGCCGTATCCGCTACCGAAGGCATGCCGCTCGTCGTCGAGTTGGGCATTGCATTTGACGTTCTCGTCGCGATGATCCTCTTTGGCGTGTTTTTCCTGCAGATCCATACAAGCATTGATTCACTCGACGTGGACCGCCTGAATCGCTTGCACGAAAGAGTGGAGGATCAGGGGTGAATTCACTTTTGTGGCTGTTGTTGACGCCGGTCGCAGCCGCATGCGTACTCCCGCTGTTGCGGCAGACTGACCTGGCGGGTTGGGTCAATGTCACCGCCTCGTTATTTACGTTTGCCGCGTCCGTCTCGCTCGCGGTACAGGTGGCGCAGGTGGGTAAAATCCAGGGCGCAACTTTCCTGATCGATGACTTCAACGTATACCTCGTTGTATTGACAAGCTTTGTAGGGCTGACGACTTCCATCTTCTCCCGGCCTTATATGCAGTATGTTCGCGAGATGGGCATGACCGATACGCGAGGGCTTCGCTTGTACCACGGGATGTATCAGGCTTTCATGTTCACCATGCTGCTTGCACTGACCACTGCCAACCTCGGCGTATTGTGGGTGGCAATTGAGGGAGCAACGCTCGCCACCGTGCTGCTGGTATCGCTCTACCGCACTCCCGAGGCGATAGAAGCAGCCTGGAAGTACTTCATACTCTGTGGCGTAGGCATCGCACTGGCGTTGTTCGGTACGGTCCTGACCTATTTCGCCGCACAGCACATCGATGGCTGGAATAACCCAAGCCTCGCCTGGGATGAACTGTACCAGCATGCCTCCAGTCTCGAGCCCGTCGTGATGAGTATTGCCTTCGTGTTTCTGCTCGTTGGCTATGGTACCAAGATTGGTCTCGTTCCCATGCACCAGTGGTTGCCGGATGCCCATTCCGAGGGCCCCACGCCGATGTCCGCGGTGCTGTCCGGATTGCTGCTCAACGTAGCGCTGTATGCGGTGGTGAGGATCAAAATGTTGGTCGACGGCTCCCTGGCGGCGACTGACACCCCGCAGCTCGCGGGTCACTTGCTGATGGGATTCGGGCTGATTTCATTCCTCGTTGCAAGTTTATTCCTCCATCTCCAGCGAGACATCAAGCGCATGTTCAGCTATTCCTCGATTGAGCACATGGGCCTTATGACGTTTGCCTTCGGGCTCGGCGGTCCCCTGGCAACCTTCGGGGCATTACTGCACATGCTTGTGCACTCCCTCACCAAGTCCGCCATATTCGTCACCGTCGGTCATGCCGCGCATATCGCCGGTACCCAGAGGATCGACAACATTCGCGGGTTGATTCGAACACAGCCGGTCGTTGGCTGGGGCCTGCTGTTGGGGGTGGCCGCGATCGCCGGGTTTCCGCCATTCGGCGTGTTCACCAGTGAATTCCTGCTGCTCACCGCTACCATGGATGTACAGCCTGTGTTTACCGTCGCCTTGCTTAGCGGGCTGGCGATCGCCTTCGCGGGACTGTTCCGCCACTTGCACCCCATGGTTTACGGCACTGCCCCAGAAGGCCAGATACCTGTGCAGGCCAATATGGTTCCGGTAGCCATTCATCTCGCACTCGTACTCCTGCTCGGATTCGCGATTCCGGACATCCTGGCCAACTGGCTCGACCGCGTAACCCTGTTGATCACCGGGAGTCATTGGCTGTGAACGGCCGTGCCTGGATAGAAAGCTTGCTCAACGTGCTCGGGGAACACGGCGTTAGTATCGTTAGCGATCGCAGTGATTCATCCATGCCGTTGCATCACATCGAACTTCTCCCCGGCGACTGGAAGACAGTTGCCTCGGTGTGCCGCTCCATGGACCTGCGTTTCGCCGGTCTGTGGGGAGATCAATTGAATTCCGGTTTTTTGGTGCGCACCCTCTATGCAGGCTCAGGTTCGTACCTGGAGGTGTTGACGGCGCTTGACGCTTCTTCGCCGCGGCTGGCGTCGCTGACCGGCGTTTTTGCCGGCGCGGGACGCTTGGAACGACATATGCGGGACCTGCTCGGCATCCTGTTCGACGATGCGGCGGACGAGCGCCGATGGACTCGACACCAGGCGTGGACAGCCGACCAGTTTCCTCTGCGTAGCGATTTTCCCATCGCGGGACACTCGCCACGCCGCACACCTTCCGATGTGGAT
>CAYTDW010000358.1:0-4006 GCA_964436585.1 uncultured Halioglobus sp.
GGAAGCTGAAGTAACAGCCATTAGGGAGTCCGTACTGTGGCCATGACTATACACTGTGACATCGTCAGTGCGGAGGAGCAGATCTTTTCCGGCCTGGTGGAAATGCTGGTGGCTAACGGGGACCTGGGTGAGCTGGGTGTGACCTACGGCCATGCGCCTCTACTTACCTCACTCAAGCCGGGCCCGATTCGGGTCGTTGCGCAGAACGGCGAGGAGCAGATCTACTACGTATCCGGCGGTTTTCTTGAGGTGCAGCCGGGGGTGATTTCCGTGCTCGCCGACACGGCGATCCGCGCCACCGATGTCGACGAGGCCGCCGCCGAGGAAGCTCGCAAGCATGCCGAACACGCCCTGGCCAACCAGAGCGGGGATTTTGATTACGGTCGGGCATCGGCCCAGCTGGCGGAAGCCGCCGCGCAGCTGGCCACCCTGCGCAAAATGCGCAACCGGGCAGGGCGCGGCTGAGGCCACGCCCATGCATCCAGCGCTAAACCCCGGCCCTGCCGGGGTTTTTGCTTTTACGCCCGGAAACATCAGCACGAACCAGGTGCCGCGCGGTTCACAGTTTGGACAAAAATAATCACAAATGGCGTACTATTGCCGGCGTTGCTCTCTATCATGTCCCTCTCGGGCCGTTTTTGTCGCGCCGCGCGCGCCATCCCCGGCTCCCGATGGGCACAATAACCCGGTCACCAGACTATGAAGCTAGAAGTCATCATCCTTGCTGCCGGGCAGGGCACGAGGATGAAATCCAGCCTGCCGAAAGTACTGCACCTGTTGGCCGGGCGGCCGTTGCTGGAGCACGTGATGGCAACGGCGCTTTCCCTGCAGCCGCACTCGGTGCATGTGGTCATCGGACACGGCGCAGAGCGGGTCCGGGATCAACTGGCGGATTTCCCGGTCAACTGGGTAATCCAGCACGAACAACTCGGCACCGGCCACGGCGTGCTGCAAGCGGTCCCCGCGCTTTGCGCTGACAGCACGGTGCTGGTGCTCTACGGCGATGTGCCCCTGGTCGGCCGCGAGACCCTGGCGGAGCTGGTCGCCCGGGCCGCGACCGGCCCTGCACTCCTGACTGCGCGGGTGGCCGACCCCTCCGGTTACGGCAGGATACTGCGCAATTCCGCGGGAGCGCTGGTGGGCGTGGTGGAACACAAGGATGCCAGCCCGGAGCAGCGGCAGATCACCGAAATCAACACCGGCTTGCTGGCCGCACCGGCACGGGACCTGATGGAATACCTGCCGCAGGTGGGCAACACCAACAAACAGGGCGAGTATTACCTGCCCGATATTCTCAGTCTGGCGGTGGCCCAGGGCAGGACGGTGGCCTCCTGCCAGGCGGCTTCGGAACTGGAGGTGCTCGGGGTCAACGACCGCGTCCAGCTCAACCAGCTGGAGCGGGAGTACCAGCGACGCCAGGCCGAGGCCCTGATGCGGGCCGGGGTTGCCGTGGCGGATATCAATCGCCTGGATATCCGCGGCGCCCTGTCCTGCGGGCAGGATGTCAGCATCGATGTCAACGTGGTCTTCGAGGGCCGGGTGAGCCTGGGCGACGGGGTGGTGATCGGCCCCAACTGCGTGCTGCAGGACGTGACTGTGGCGGCGGGTGCGACCATCCACGCCATGAGCCACTTGCAGGAGACGCTGGTTGGCGAGGGCTGCCAGGTGGGGCCCTTTGCCAGGCTGCGCCCGGGTACGGTGCTTGCCGAGGGCGCCCGGGTCGGCAACTTCGTCGAAACCAAGAAAGCGGACATCGGCGTGGGCAGCAAGGTGAACCACCTGAGTTACATCGGCGACTGTGTGATGGGCGATCACGTGAACATCGGCGCCGGCACCATCACCTGCAATTACGACGGGGTCAACAAGCATAAGACCGAGATTGGTGCCGGCGTATTCGTCGGCTCCAACAGCACCCTGGTGGCGCCGCTGCAGATCGCCGAGGGAGGATTTATCGCCGCGGGCTCCACTGTGACCAAGGCGGTTGGTGCGCGCGAGCTCGCCGTCAGTCGCGCCCGCCAGCGCAATATCGAAGGTTGGCAACGGCCCGGCAAGCAGAAAACCGAGGACTGATTATGTGTGGCATCGTGGCCGCCGCGGCGCGGCGGGAAGTATCGGAGATTTTGCTGGAGGGGCTGCGCCGGCTGGAGTACCGCGGCTACGACTCCGCCGGCATGGCGCTGATCGACAATGAGCACAACCTGCAGCTGCACAAGCAACAGGGCAAGGTCTGCGAGCTGGAGAAGGCCCAGAAGCTACGGCCTTATTTCGGCTGTACCGGCATCGCCCATACCCGCTGGGCTACCCACGGCGAGCCATCCGGGGTCAATGCCCATCCCCACATTTCCGGGGAGCGAATCGCCCTCGTGCACAACGGGATCATTGAAAACCATGTGGCCCTGCGGCAGGAGCTGCAGGCCCAGGGTTACGAATTTTCGTCCGCGACGGACACGGAAGTGGTCGTTCACCTGATGCACAGGGCCCTGGATACGGGCCACTCCCTGCTGGCGGCCATGCAGGATACGGTGCAACGGCTGGAGGGGGCCTACGCCCTCGCAGCCGTGGATACGCAGCACCCCGACCAGGTGGTGGCTGCGCGCCGGGGCAGCCCCCTGGTGATCGGCATCGGTATTGGTGAAAACTTCCTGGCCTCGGACCAGCTTGCCCTGCGCCAGGTGACTGATCGTTTTATCTTCCTGGAAGAGGGTGACGTGGCGTTGATAACGCCGTCAAGCCTGCAGATTTATGACGCCGCTCGCACCCCCGTGGAGCGCAAGCGGAGCCTTATCTCCGAGGCGGTGGAGGTTGCGGACCTGGGCGGCTTCGACCATTACATGCTGAAGGAGATTCACGAACAACCGCGGGCATTGGCGGCGACCTTTGCCCAGCTGGCGGCCTGCCCCGGTGTGGACGATTGTTTCGGCGTCGGCGCGTCGGCGGTTTTCGACCGGGTAAAGGCGGTGCAGATTGTGGCCTGTGGTACCAGCTTCCATGCCGGCATGGTGGCACGCTACTGGCTGGAGGAACTGGCAGGCATTCCCTGTCACGTGGAAGTCGCCTCGGAGTTTCGCTATCGCAAGCGGGTGACGCCGGCGGGTACGCTGCTGGTCACGGTTTCCCAGTCCGGTGAGACTGCGGACAGCCTGGCGGCATTGCGCAATGCGGGTGCGGGGGAATTTGTCGCATCCCTGGTGATAGCCAACGTTGCCAACAGCTCCCTGGTGCGCGACAGCGACCTGGTGTTCCTGACCAGGGCGGGGATGGAGATTGGCGTCGCCTCCACCAAGGCATTTACCACCCAGCTGGTGGGCCTGTTGCTGCTGACCCTCGCCCTCGGGCGGCGCGGTGCGATGAGCGAGGCAAAACAGCTCGAAGTGATTACCGCCCTGCAGGCCCTGCCCGAATACGTGCAGGAGACCCTGGAGCTCAACGACGCCATAGAGCGCCTTTCGGAGGCCTTTATTCCCAAGCGCCACGCCCTGTTCCTGGGCCGAGGTATCCAGTACCCGATCGCCATGGAGGGCGCTCTCAAGCTCAAGGAAATTTCCTATATCCATGCGGAAGCGTATCCGGCAGGGGAGCTCAAACACGGCCCGCTGGCCCTGGTCGATGATGATATGCCGGTGGTGGCAGTGGCCCCCAGCGACGACCTGCTGGAGAAACTGAAATCCAACCTGGAAGAGGTGCGCTCCCGGGGTGGCGAGCTGTTTGTATTCGCCGATAGCCAGGCGGGCTTCAGGAGCGAGCCCCGGGTGCGGGTGCTGCCCATGCCCCACTGCCCCGAAGTCATCAAGCCCATCGTGTATACAGTGGCACTGCAGCTGCTTTCCTACCACGTCGCCCTGCAAAAGGGGACCGATGTGGACAAACCGCGCAACCTGGCGAAATCCGTCACGGTGGAGTGATGCCGTTTGAGTGGCTGAAACTCCTGCACGCGAGCTGTGCCCTGCTCTCGATCAGCGGGTTCGCCCTGCGCGGTTACTGGATGCTTAGCGGCAACCCGTGCCTG
>CAYTDW010000359.1:0-3989 GCA_964436585.1 uncultured Halioglobus sp.
GCATGAAGTTTGCCGTGGACCTGCGCAGCGCGACCGCCCGCGGCTACCTGGCGGAAAATTACGGCGCCTCCCTGACCCTGTCCGAGCGCGGCCCGGTGGGCGCCAACGGCTACGCCAACGACCGGGATTTCCTCTACCCGCAGGCCGCCTTCGAGGACCTGGAGGGCGACTTTGAATTGCTGTGCAAGTTCGCGGGGCGTTTCTACCGCGCGTCGATCGGCCACTCTCCCCTCGACGTGGTGGCCTGGACCGGCAATTCCGCGCCCTACAAGTACGAGCTGGCGCGCTTCAACGTGATGGGCACCGTGAGTTACGACCACCCGGACCCCAGCATCTACACGGTGCTGTCGTCGCCCTCGGATACCCCCGGCGTGGCCGCTATCGATTTCGTCATCTTTCCGCCCCGCTGGATGGTAGCGGAGGACACCTTCCGTCCACCGTGGTATCACCGCAATGTAATGAGCGAATTCATGGGCCTGATCGAGGGCACCTATGACGCCAAGGAGGAAGGCTTTGTGCCCGGTGGCAGCAGCCTGCACAATTGCATGAGCCCCCACGGCCCCGAGGCGGCGGCATTTGAAAAGGCCAGCCATGCCGAGCTGAAGCCGGACCGCTACCGGGATACCATGGCCTTCATGCTGGAGTCCCGCTATGTCATCCAGCCGACGCAGTGGGCGCTGGAGACGCCGCTGCGCCAGCGGGACTACATCAAGTGCTGGGACGGCATCAAAAAGAACTTTCACCGGTAACGGCAACCACCCAACAAGCGGAAATCAAGTTATGAAACTAGCCAGCCTCAAATCCGGCCGCGACGGCCAGCTGGTCGTGGTGAGCCGCGACCTCAGCCGGGCGGTGCCCGCCACCGGGATTGCACCCACACTGCAGGCCGCCATGGACAACTGGGCCGCGTGCGCACCCGGGCTGACGGCCCTGTTCGATAAACTGCAGGCGGGCAAGGTGGAGGGCGAGTTTGCCTTCGACACGACCAGGGCTGCAGCCCCGCTGCCCCGCTCCTACCACTGGGCCGACGGCAGCGCCTATGTCACCCACGTGGAACTGGTGCGCAGGGCCCGGGGCGCCGAGCTGCCGGAATCCTTCTGGACCGAGCCGCTGATGTACATGGGCGCCTCCGATGCCTTTATCGGCGCCAACGAGGACGTACTGGCCGAAAGCGAGGACTGGGGCATCGACTTCGAGGCGGAGGTGGTGGTGTTTACCGACGATGTGCCCGCCGGCATCAAGGCGCAACAGGCGCGGCAGCACATCAAGCTGGTGGCGCTGGTCAACGACGTCTCCCTGCGCAACCTGATCCCGGCGGAACTGGCCAAGCAGTTCGGCTTCTACCAGTCCAAGCCGCAGACCTCGTTCACGCCGGTGGCGGTTACGCCGGATGAACTGGGCGATGCCTGGGACGGCGCGAAGTTGCACCTGCCCCTGATCACCACCCTCAACGGCAGGAAGATCGGTTCACCCAATGCCGGGGTGGATATGACCTTCGATTTCGGCCAGCTGATCCAGCACGCCGCCAAGAGCCGCGCGCTGATGGCGGGCACCGTGATCGGCTCGGGTACCGTGGCCAACCAGGGCAGCCCCGACGGCTCCTGCTGCCTGGCGGAGGTGCGCTGCCTCGAAACCATCGCCAATGGCAAACCCACTACGCCCTTCATGTCCTTCGGCGATCGCATCGAGATCGAGATGAAGGACAAGTCCGGCCACTCGATCTTCGGCAAGATAGACCAGCGCATAAAGCAGTATTTCCCGCCGGCATAAAGCGCCGGGCATGAAGCTTTTCTCCTACCGGCGAAGACCCTTCCACCTTGGGCCCTATCCCCTGGAGCGACTGCCGCGCCGCCAGTGCGCGGCCGACCTGGACACGGTGCCACCGATGTGTGGGCTGCGCTTCCAGCGCGAGGACGACAGCAGCCTGGTCAACGCCATGCGCCGCTACCAGGCCATGCTCGATGCCATCCGCGATGGCTTGGTAAAAAAGGAGAGGGCCACCATCCCCCGGGACCCGGGCGAGCGGTCCCGCCACCTCAAATCCTTCGGTTACTACCAGGACGCCTCCCAGTCGGGCATCTGCCGGATTGTGCCGGGTATGTGGCTGCAGCAGGCCATCGTCAACCCGGATATCGGGGAACTGGCCGAACTGTTGCGCACCCAACAGACCAAAACCCTGGCGGCCGGGATCGACATCATCATGGCGGAGCTGAAGCAGTCCATGACTGCGGCTCCCGCTGGCGCGAAGCACCATACCCACGCCATCGTTTACCTGTATGAATACCCCAGGGATCCCGGCGAGAACGAACCCGGTTGTGACTGGCTGCGGGGGGCGCAGGCGCAGCGGGCCTGCATTCGGGCGGCGGAAACCGCGGCGATTGTGTCCAACTACATCCGGCTCCTGGGCTACGAGGCCCGGGGCCACAGCTGGGCCTGCAGTGATATCGACCTGAATCAGCTGGCGGTCGCCGCCGGTCTGGCGCAGGTGGAGCCCGGCCCGCGTGGTCCGGTGCTGACCAATCCCTACACGGGCGACCGTTTTGGGCTGTGCGCAATCACCACCACCCTGGAGCTGGAGCCCGACCAGGCCCTGGCGCCGATCAGCGGTATCGCACAGCGCTGGCGCAGCCACGGTCCGGCCTGGTGGCTGGGCCGTGGGTTCGCCAAAAGCCGGTTCAACCAGCTCGCCTACCGCAAGCGCCAGTACAGGGATGGCGCCTACCCCTTCGAACGCAGCAGGCGGGTGGAAGCGCCCACCACGCTGATCGACGAGCCGCGCATACCGCGGGTTCCGAAGCGTACCGACATGTTCGCCCGGGCGATCTTCGGCGATATGGGCAAGCCGGTTCAGGATGCCGCAAGGAACGGCAATTACGTGCGCAAGAGCGCCACCAGTTTCGCCGCGCGCAGGCCGCTGGGCGCGTTTGTCTTGCTGCAGGATGGCCCCAGTGCCCCTGCGGTCAATGCGCAGGCGCTGGACCCACAGCGCAATGCCGACAATATCAAGGCCGCCCTGCATTTTCTCGGCGCAGACGCGGTCGGTATTTCGCGCTGCCCGGACTGGGCCTATTACTCGCACGATGCGGCGGGTGAAACCCTGCCCGCCTATCACCCCAATGCGATTTCCGTGATCATCGACCAGGGACACGAAACCATGGAGGGCGCGTCCGGCGACGACTGGATCGCCTGCTCCCAGTCCATGCGTGCCTATCTGCGCTTTTCCCTGCTGGGTGGAATCCTCGGCGAGCAGATACGCAACCTCGGCTACCGGGCCCGGGTCCACACGGTGCTGGACGGCGAGGTGCTGCAACCACCCCTGCTACTGCTTGCGGGTCTGGGCGAGGTGAGCCGTATCGGCGAGGTGATCCTCAACCCCTACCTGGGACCGCGACTCAAGTCGGGTGTCATCACCACCGACATGCCGCTCGCCCATGACAGGCCGATCGACTTCGGGCTGCAGAAGTTCTGCGAGCAGTGCAACAAGTGCGCCCGCGAATGCCCCTCAGGGGCAATCACCGCCGGCCCCAAACGTATGTTCAACGGTTACGAGATCTGGAAGTCCGACAGCCAGAAATGCACCACCTACCGGGTCACCCAGGCCGCGGGCGCCATGTGCGGCCGCTGCATGAAAACCTGTCCCTGGAACCTGGAGGGACTGTTTGCCGAGGCCCCCTTCCGCTGGCTGGCAACGCACCTGCCGGCGGCGGCCAAACACCTGGCGCGACTGGACGACAGGCTGGGCAAGGGCAGTATCAATCCGCTCAAGCAGTGGTGGTGGAACCTGGAAATGGCGGACGAGGGCGCTTACCGCCCACCCACCCACGACGTGGCACGGCGGGAGTTGCAGACCGGCCTGGACCTGAAATACGCGGACCAGACGCTGGCGGTCTATCCCGCAAAGCTCGCACCTCACCCCTCCCCTTTCCCCTTCCCGATGGACCGGGAGGCGGGCATCCAGGCCTACCAACAACTGATCGGCCCCGATGAAT
>CAYTDW010000360.1:0-3979 GCA_964436585.1 uncultured Halioglobus sp.
ATGGAAAAGCCGTCTGAAACCGTATCCGGAGCGCTCATGCCCCCTCCTTCTGCAATGGAAATTTCTGCTTTGGAAACAACAACTGGCTGGTTGCCCAATAAACCTGATCCTGCATTGGCCCCGAGGCCGTGCCACGAGGGCTTGGCAAAATTCGCGGTTTAGCCTATGGTATTTTCCATTACAAAACAACGCGCTTGCGTGGTTCAGCCAACACGGCCGGTGCACCCCTCGGCTGCGGGCAAGCCGAAGCCGCAATCCCAACCGAATACGAAGTCGATAACATGGCGCGGCAATTGGAGACCCTGGTTGATACCCGCTTCGGCGAGCGCGCCCGCACCCCGAAGGGCAGGGCTACCCTGCAGGCGATTCTCGAGGCCACCTTCGATTTGGCAACCACCCAGGGGCTGCGAGCGGCCTCCCAGGAGGCTGTCGCCAGGCGCACCGGCCTGACCCAGAGCGCGGTGCGGCATTATTTCCCCACCAAGTCCGATCTGCTGGACGCTTTTTTCTGGTATGGCAGTCAAAAACTCGAGCAGCAGTTCATCGATGAGATCGGGAAGACGGACATCGACCCCCGCGCGCGGCTGCTGAGCCTGGCTTCGTTGCACTACGACCTGATTCTGCAGGTGGATCAATCAGCTTACTTCGAGACCCTGTCGATCTGGGTACGCACACCCGGGTTCCGCCGCTATCGGGACGACTTCTACCAACGCTTCCTGGACTACTACGCCGACCTGCTGCAGGAAATACATCCGCAGTGGGACGAGGAGCGCTGCAGCGCAACCGCATTCCAGCTGCTCACCCTGGTACTGGGTGGGTGGCTAAGCCTGGGCAGCGCTCGCCCCGCGCGCACGGGGCGCGGTCGCAATGGGCTCAAGGCCGTCCTCATGGAAGGCATTGAGCGGCTGATCGGGTAGTGGCTTGCCCCGTGCGGCTACGCGGACCGTGATTGCTGTTCCCCACCCAGTTCGCGGAAAGCCTGGGCGGGGCTGTGGAATACCTGGCCGTGCAGTTCGCTGAGCAGGCGGCTCATCCGAAGCCGGTCCAGCACCAGTTCCTTGACCTTGGCCAGGTGCAGCTGGATTCCCCGCCCGGCCAGTGATCGGTTCAGCTCCCGAAGTGCCAGCAGTCCGGTGGCATCCACGTGATTCACCGCCGACATCACCAACACCAGGTGCCGCACCGCAGGCCGTTCCTGCAGCTCCTGCTCCACCCGGTTGACCAGGGTATCGCTATTGCCAAACCATATGGCGGCATCCATGCGCAGCATCAGCACCTGCGGCAGGATTTCCACTTCCGCGTGGCGCGCGCTGTCGCGAAAGAATTCGCTGCCGGGAGCGCGACCGATGCTGACGATATTGGGCCGACTCGCGCGGCCGATAAGGGTGCCCAGCGACACCACCACTCCCACCAGTACGCCGCGATCGACCCCGAGTACCAGCACCCCGAGCGCGGTAACGAGCATCGCCATGGCGTCGCCGCGGTCATAACGCCAGGTCTCTTTCAGCGCGGCGACATCGATCATGCCGATAATCGCCACTATGATGGTCGCGGCGAGCGCGGCCAGCGGCAGTGGTGCCAACCAGGTGGTGGGCAATGAGATGACGGCGGCCAGCAGTCCCGCGCTGACCAGGCTTGCCAACGGGGTATTGGCCCCGGCCTCCTGGTTGGCCGCCGAGCGCGAGATACTCCCCGTAACCGGCAACCCGCCGGACGCGGCACTGGCCAGGTTGGCGGCGCCAAGGCCCAGCAATTCACCGTTGGCACGAATGCGTTCGCCCCGCTTCTGTGCCAGCGCCACGGCCGCCGACTGGCTGGAGACGAACACCACAAAGGCAATCAGCAGGGCAGGTACCAGCAGCTCGCGCCAGTGGCCAAACGAAAATGCCAGGCCCAGGTCGGGCAGGCCGCGGGGCACCGCACCCAACACCCTGACCCCCTGCTGCTCCAGGTCGAGGGCAACAACCGCAAGCATGGACGCGAGAATGACCAACGCCGGCGCCAGTCGGGCGAATACCTGGGCATGGGCAGGCCGCATGCCCGCCGCAGCCAGCCAGGATGCCAGTCGCGCGCGCGCCAGCCACAACAGGACCAGGCTGCCGCCACCGATCAGGGCAGTGTGAAGGTCAGGCCTGGACGCGGCATCGAGCAGCAGCACCGGTGCCTGCCCCGCGGCGATGAGGATGGCGGCGCCGGTGGTGAAGCCGGCCAGCACGGGGCGACTGAGGAACCCCGACATAAACCCGAGGCGCAACACACCGCAAAGGAGCAGCACCATCCCTGTCAGCAGCGCCAGCTGCACTGAAAGCATCCCATAGAGTGGCGAACCCACCGGTGCCAGCGCGACCAGGGCGGTCGCCGTCATCAGGGAGGTGATCGCCATTGGCCCCACCGACTGGGTCGAGCTGGTGCCAAACAGCGCGTAGGCAACAGGTGGCAGGATGCTGGCGTAAAGGCCTGCCGCCGCCGGCAGCCCGGCAACCAGCGCATAGGCCATGCCCTGGGGAATCAGCATGAGCGCCACGATGACCCCGGCTGCCAGGTCGCCCGGCAATTGACTGCGGCGATAATGCCTTGCCCACTTCAGTATCATGACAGCCACCTGTCAGGGTTGACGGTAGAACAGACTAATTGCGCACGGGACAGCCGCGCTGCCCAGGCTAAATCACGGCGCCACCCGATGCATTGACAATTGCACCGGCAAGATAGCACTCATCGGAAGCCATGTGGGCGGCCAGCGCGGCATACTCTTCAGGGCGTCCCATCCTGCCCAGGGGAATAATCTGCCAGAAGGCATTGACCTGCTCGGGTTCAAGGCTGGAAAGATACTGGGCAAATGCCGGTGTTTCCACCGCGCCAGGTGCAATGGCATTGACCAGGACATTGGCGCCCGCGACCTCCGCTGCCACTGCCCGGGTGAAAGCCGTCACCGCGCCCTTGCTTGCGGAATAATGCGGGCTGTGGGCACTCGCCCCGGAGATGCCGGCGATACTGGATATGTTGATGATTCTGCCGTAACCCTGCGGCTCCATGCGCCGCAGTGCAGCGCGAGTGCAATAGAAAGTACCGTCCACGTTCACGCCCCAGAAACGTCGCCATTCGGCGTCGCTCATCTCCCGGGTGATGCCAAGGGACTGCCGCGGCACAGGCTGTGTCAGCAGCCCGTAATGCCGCTGCCGGCGCTGCTCGTCAGCAGGCTTGTCCGGTACCAGGGCCGCGTTATTCACCAGGATATGCACCGTGCCGAAGCGGTCGTCGGCAGCGACAAACATGCGATCCACCGACTCGCTGGAGGACACATCGCAGGGCAGGGCCAGGCACTGCGCCCCATTTGCGGAAAGCTCCTGCGCCAGCTTTTGCAGCACGGTTTCATTGATGTCGCAGAGCACCAGCTGTGCGCCTTCCCGCGCGAAGCGCCGGGCAATGGCCGACCCGAGTCCGCCCGCAGCACCGGTCACCACGGCTACACGATCAGTCAGTCGCATTGTTGTATGCCTCCATTATTATTCAAGCGTATGGGCACTTGGCGGTCGATTCACTGCGACAAGCGCCCCATGAAGCCGAACAGCCGCCGGGTCATCCATTTGGGCATGGCGCGGCTGGAGGCGACTTCGACCAGGTTGAACTTACCCGGGATGCGGATGACCTGGCCCTTCATGCAGGCGTCGTATCCGGCATCCGCCACGTCTTTCACATCCAGTACCGTGGTTGCAATTATCTTGACGAACCTGGGGTTGCTCGCACTCATCGATTCCATCATCGGTGTGGCGGTCACGCCGGGACACAGGGCGGTGAAGGTAATGCCCTTGGTCTTGAGCTCCTCCGAAAGCGATTCTGTCAGCGACAGCAGGTAGGCCTTGCTCGCCGCATAGGTGGACATGAATGGAACGGGCAGGAACGATGAGGTGGAACAGACATTGAGTACGCGACCATGGCCGCGCTCCAGCATGCCGGGTAAAAAGTAGCTGATCATATCGGT
>CAYTDW010000361.1:0-3978 GCA_964436585.1 uncultured Halioglobus sp.
GGCGCAGAATTCCTCCGCGGTTTTCTCCGGGTTGTGCAGGTAGCCCATGCAGATGGCCCGGGAGCGCATCCAGATCTCGCCATCTTCACCATCCGGTAGAGGTTGCCCGTTCTTGTCCACGATAAGGACCTCTACCCCCGGTACCACCCGGCCGGCGGAGGACAGGTGGGCCTCGCTGCCGTTTGCGTCCGGCAGATGCTCGGCCTTGCTGAGGGCGCTGACCACACCCGCGTGCTCTGAACTTGCATACAGCTGGACAAAAATGTTGCCGAAGCGCTGATGCAACTGCTTGAGCCGGGTTGGACTCATGGGTGATGCGCCGTAGTACACGGTCTGCAACGATGACAGGTCGTATTTACCCACCTCGGGGTCATCCAGCAGCCGGTACAACATGGACGGCACCATCAGCGATGAGGTGACACGCTCGCGTTCAACCGCGTTGCAGAACGTCACCATGGACCTGTCGTTCATCGTCAGGGTGCAGCCGCCCCTGAACAGGATCGGGAGATACACCATGCCGCTGGCGTGGCTGATCATGCCAAAATGCAGCAATCGCTCCCTGCGGGCCGGCACCGGGTCTGCCAAAGCCAGATGCAGGTCCTTGCTGGCCAGGAAGTTATCCATGCAGTACATCACGGCCTTGGGCGCCCCGGTGGTGCCGCCGGTGAAGCGGATAAACAAACAGTCCTGGCGATCATCGCTGACCACACCGGGGTTGTCCTCGCTTACCCCCTCCAGCAGGTCCCAGAAATGCCGCACATAAGGGTATTCAGGCGCCGGCGGGTCCATGCTGACAATGGTGATGCCGTGCTTCTTCAACAGATCGTAATGGGTGGCGAGCAATTCCGCCTCGATAAACGCCACCTTCGGCTTGACCAGCCCGATCTGGGTCTCCTGGATCTCCAGTGAGTCCGTGGTATTGGTGTAACAGGCGCAGGCCTCGCCCTTGAAGGCGGTGAAAAAGCCCAGCAGGGACAGGTTGTCATTGTTGAGGATGGTGAGCCAGGCATCACCGCGGCGTAATTCCAGCCGCTCGCGCATCATGTTGATGATGCGATTGGTCAGGCGGTGGTACTCTACAAAACTGTAGCGCCGGTTGCGCTCGATATTGACCGTGCACTCGGCATCCCCGTAGGTGCGGGCGAGGTTCTGGCTCACGATGGAAAAATCTATGTGCATGGGGCTTATCTCCCGTCTCCCGGACGCCGGGCCTGGGCCGGCAGGCTAATATATACACTCTAGAGGTTGACGAGGATGTTGAACCCCCCCAGTTTGGGGGGGTAGCTGGAGAGGCGCCGCGTGCTATCGTCAGGGCTGCACCAGCACGGATCCGGCGCTCCCGGGAACCGGGTCCATCTCTTACATTGAGTGGGGGTAGAGATAATGACAACGAATTCTGACAAATGGCTGCAACAATCCGCCCTGGTTATGCGGTTGATCGGGTGGTTTCTGTGCATTGGCCTGATGGCGATGCTCCTTATCTACCCCCCCGGGTTTTTGTGGGGCGCGCACCCTGAGGCTTTTCCCCACATCGGGCCAGCCCACCCGCCGTCGCCCCACGAGGCCCTCCACCCCTACCTGTTCATGCTGGCCGCCATGTACCTGGCCCTCGGCATCCTGCTGATACGCGGCGCCCGGGATCCGCGGGGTAACGCGGCCCTGTTCGACTACGGCATCCTGGCAAACCTGTTGCACGCCCTGGTCATGATTCCGCAGTCGTTCTACTACCCCAACGAGCACGCCCACCTGTGGGCCGACATACCGGGCCTGTTCGTGATCTGCGCCATGCTCTGGTACCGGCACCCGAACCGGATGCCGGTGTCGATTCAGAACACCTGAATCGGGGCACCGCACTGTGCTGGATACGATCGTCATCGGCAGCGGCTTCGGCGGCAGTGTCGCCGCCAACCGGCTGGCCCTGGCCGGGCAGACGGTCATGGTGCTGGAGCGCGGCCCCTGGCGCGACTCCGTGCCGGTGCGCTCCATGGGCGTGGAGCGGCGCTCCCCCTATCCCTACGGCCTGAAGGCGATAACCCATCTGCTGCGCAGTGCGCAACTGGGCAGCCGGCGCCTGACCCTCAACAGGGCCGGGATGTACGAGTTCTTTGCTTTCCGCGGTCTTGTGGTGATGGCGGCATCGGGGGTGGGGGGGGGCAGCACGGCCTGGGGCGGTCTGCTGCAGACCCCACACGACCCGCGCTACTGGCAGGGCCACCACCCCGAGCTGGATGCCGCCGGCGTCGAGGCCTACTACCCGAAGATCTTCGCCGATCTGGGCGCCACGCCCTTCAGCGCCGATCTTCCCCTGCCCCATTCGATCTGGACGCATCTGCCCGCACACGCAGCTAACCGTTGCGCGCCCGCTGCGCAGCAACCCGACATGGCGATGCTGCTGCCGCGCAGCCTCGCCGAGGCCGGACGGGCGGCCTCCACCGCTGCGGGGATCGAGCGCCGCTACTGCGCCTTTGACGGCGACAGCTTCCTGGGCTCCCGCAGCGGCGCCAAGGCGTCGGCGGATTTCATCTACCTCGGCCCGGTACTGGACCGGGGCGCCACGGTGCGGGACCTGTGCGAGGTCAGCCGGATCGAGCCGATCGCCCCCGGCGGCGGCTACCGGGTTCATTTCACCGACCTGGCAAGCGGCCGGCAGGAGCAGGCGCAGGCCCGGCAGGTGGTCCTGGCCGCCGGCACCATGAACACCCTGCGCCTGCTGTTCGCAAGTAGCCGGTCCAGCGGGGGGCTGGCGCCCATGCCGGCGCTGGGACGCACCTTCGGCGCCAACTGCGACCTGATGGGCGCCTGGATGAGAAAGCCCGGCCCCTGGTCCAGTTTCAGCTCGACGCCCTCGCTAGGCGCGTTTGCCGTGAGTGGCATCGACGGCCCGGAGTTCGGTGTGGGTGGCTTCCCCGGGCTCGACACCCTGCCCCTCCCGGCATTCCTGAAGCGCCGCCTGGCGCGCTGGTTGTTCATCTACGGCATGGGCGTGGACAGCGGCAGGGCCAGCGCGAGCTTTGAGCGCGAGCGCCTGACGGTGCACTACGACGAAAGTCAGGAGCCCCTGTTCGGGGATATTCGCAGGGCCTTCGGCCTGCTGCAAAGCGAAAGCGGGGAGCCGGTGCGCGCCCTGCCCAAACCCTTCACGGTGCACCAGTGGGGCGGCGCCTGCCTGGGACCGGACCCGCAACACGGCGTGGTGGATCACCGCGGCGAGGTCTACGGCAACCCGGGCCTGTACATCACCGATGGCGCCGCACTGCCGGCGGCAGTGGGTGCGCCGCCCTCGGTGGCCATCGCCGCCTGGGCGCACCATGTGGCGGACACCCTGGCACAGGGCAAAATGGGCTGAACCGGTGTGGATCGGGCCGAGGGATTTTCAATGACAACGGGAATGACGCAATGACGAAGAAAATCTATGGCGCCCTGCTCAGCCGTGCCGGCCGTGTCAACTGGGCGGCCCGCGAGTGCGGGCTGGACTTCGAGCAGGTCGACCTGCCGACCTGGGCACCGATCGAGCAAAAACCGGCGGATCTGATCGCCATCAACCCATCGGGGACGATACCTGTCTATACCGACGGCCAATTCGTCATGACCGAGTCCTTCGCTATCGGCCTTTACCTGGCCCGCAAATTCAAGCCGGAACTGATGGGCGACAACTTCGAGGAGGAAGGCAAGGTCTACCAGTGGACACTGTTTGCGGCGACCGATCTTGAAAAGGCCGTGCTGGAGATGGTCGGCAGTTCCGGCATCGATGACAGACACCCCCTCGACGTCGAAAAGTTGGAGGCGGGCCGGGCAAAGTTCAACAGGATCCTGGCGCAACTGGACGGCGAGTTGGCAGGTCGCGACTACCTGGTCGGCAGCCATTTCACCCTGGCCGACCTCAATGTCGCCTGCCTCATTACCTTCCCGGTGGCGTCGTCGGTGGATCGTAGCCCCTACCCCAATGTCGTGCGCTGGCTTGACCGCTGCGTCACCCGT
>CAYTDW010000362.1:0-3969 GCA_964436585.1 uncultured Halioglobus sp.
CCGCTGTCAACGCATTCGGCTGGCGCAGGCCTGCTCACGCCACCAGTTATCCAGCATTGCCCCGATGCTGTTGGGCACGACCAGGTGCGCGGCGTACCAGGTGTGCAGGCAGCGAATCCGGGTGTAGTCGGCAATGCCGCCGATGCCCTTGTGGTTCAGCACCTCGCCAAATCCCAGCGCCTGCAGGCGCTGCAGCATCGCTGCGGGAATATGACTGGCGCGCAGGGCAATATGCGCCTGGTGGTCCGTCCGCATCTGCCCCTGCAGTGCGGGGTTTGCATCGACCTGGCGCTGGAACTGCCTGATCAGGCCTCCCGCCTCGGCCTGGTCGATGCGATAGGACAGCTCCCGGTCCACCAGCCAGAACAGTGTCGGGAACGGTTTGTCGTCGACCAGGGAGGCGACCCGGATGACCATGGGCATGCCGTCCGCCGCCACTACGGCAACTGCCTGCAGGCCACGCGGTTGCCGGCCCAACAGGGCCGTCACCCGGGCGAGTTCTTCTGCGCTGATAGTCAAAACATGCGGTCCCGGCGGCTGCTACCGCGCGGATTTTACGCCAAACCGACAGCGGCTGACGAACTTCCGGTATTTGACAAAGCCCGGGTGAAACTCTAGAGTCCCGCCCGAACCAGGTGCCCACCGCGGGTATTGCAGCGCCAGCTGCAAGCACTGCTGGGTGGGTTAAATGGGAAGTGTGGTAGGCCAATGGCCAATCCACCGCTGCCCCCGCAACGGTATACAGTCCCCGACTGTGAGCCCGATACCTGCCTGGCGATACGCAACGATGAAGCGGAGGGCTTCACCCACGGTTGCCCCATGCCCGAGTGCGTGGCGTTTCCAGGACTCCTCCCTCATTGCCGCTTTTATATGGCTCTTGAGGATTTCCCATGGTCAGTTTCTCTGGCACAGCACCCATCGCGCGCCCTGCCCTGCTGGCATTTGCCCTGTGCGCCTGCCACGGTGCGCAGGCGGCAAATGACCTGGAGGAGGTGATTGTCACCTCCTCCCGCGTACCCATGCCCCTGCGCGAGGTGGGCACGTCGATCTCGGTCGTCACCCAGGCGGATATCAAGCAACTCGGCTTCGCCTCCCTGTACGACGTGCTGCGCACCCAGCCCGGGGTTGCGGTCTCCAACACCGGCGGCACCGGCAGCGCCGCCACCCTGCGCATACGCGGGGAGGAAGGTTACCGCACCCTGGTGTTGCTCGATGGCATCGACATCTCCGACACTTCCGGACCCCAGGTCAGCCCGCGCTTCGAGCAGCTGCTCAGTTCCGGCGTGCAGCGGGTCGAAATCCTGCGCGGACCACAGGGCCTGATGTATGGCGCGGATGCCGGCGGCGTGGTCAATATCTCCACCATCGCACCGATCCAGGGTCTCGGCGGTGAAGTCAGTGCCGAGGGCGGGCGCTACGGCAGCTCGCAATTGGCGGGGAACGTGGGCGGCGGCAATGACGCCGTGGATTTCAACCTTTCGGTCGCAGATTTCCAGAGCGACGGCTTCAACGCCCGCGACACCGACACGGTGCTCAGGGATGACGATGGCTACGACAACACCACGGCGAACGCCCGGGTGGGTTACAAGGCCACGGACAAGTTGCGCCTGAGCCTGGTCGGGCGCACTGTTGAGGGCGAAAACCGGTTCGACGACTGCTACACGGTGGATACATTCGAGCCTACCGACCGCTGCCGCGACGACTACGAGCAGCAGGCCTGGCGCGCGGCAGGGGATTACCAGGCCGGCCGCTTCACCCACCAGCTCGCCTATAACGGCAACGACACGGACCGCGAATTCTATGCCGCCGGCGAATCCAGCTTCAGGGCCCGGGGTGAACTGCAACGCACGGGCTACCTTGGCAGTTTCAATGGCAGCGACGCGCTGCGTCTGGTGTACGGCGTCGATCTGGAGCAGGAATCTCTCGACGATGGATTAACCGATGTCAGCCGCAACCAGGACGGCTATTACTTCGAATACCAGGGTGGCTTCGGCAACCGCCTGTTTGTAACCGCGGGCACCCGCTACGATGACAACGATGACTTCGGCTCCCACACCTCCTCCCGGGTGAGTGCGGCCTGGTTGTTTCCCCTGGCGGGCGGGGAGCTCAAGCTCAAGAGCGCTTACGGCACGGGTTTCAGGGCTCCCAGCCTGTACGAAGTTGCCTACAACGACGGTGAGTTCGCCTACCCGCCTGCCTCCGATACCACCCTGAAGGAAGAAAAGAGCAGTGGCTATGACGCCGGCCTGTCCTGGCTGGACGCCTCCGGCCTCTACCTGGAGGCGGTGTATTTTGACCAGGCAGTCGAGGACGAAATTTACTTCGATCTCACCGACTCTTCCGGTTACCTGCAGCGCAGCGGCGACACCGATTCCAGGGGCGTGGAACTGTCCGCCGACTGGCCGCTGATCGAATCCCTTTCCCTGCGCGCCAACTACACCTACAACGATACCGAAACCAGCACCGGCGGCAGCCGCCCCTACCGGCCGCAGCACCTGGCCAATCTCGGCATCAGCTGGCACACCCTGGCGAACCGGCTGACGCTGGGTGCGGCCCTGCGCCTGTCCGAGGACGCGCAGGACATAGACGGCTCGCAACTGGACGATTACCAGCTGCTGGGGCTCAACGCCAATTACCAGTTGACCCAGGCGTTGCAGTTGTACGGCCGGGTGGAAAACGCGCTGGATGAGGACTACCAGGAGGTTCCCACCTACAATACCAGCGGGGCCGCCGGTTACGCCGGGTTGAGATACACCTTCTAGGAAACCTGTTATGCAACAAACCGGTAAAGACGCCAAGCACAAGGCGGCCATGCAAAAGCAGAAGGCCAGCGTGGACGCAAGTATCGCCGCGGCGGAGCTCGAGCGCGGCGTCGCCATCCTGCTCACCGGCGATGGCAAGGGCAAGTCCAGCTCCGCCTTCGGCATGGTGATGCGCGCACTGGGCTATGGCCAGAAGGTGGGCGTGGTCCAGTTCATCAAGGGTGTGCAGCTTTCAGGGGAAGAGATTTACCTCAAGCAGCAGTGCCCGCAGGTGGCGTTTTACCAGATGGGAACGGGCTTCACCTGGGATACCCAGGATCGCAGCGCCGATATCGCCGCCGCCCAGCGCACCTGGGCGGTTGCCAAACCCATGCTGCAGGACCCGGCCTTCGACCTGGTGGTACTGGATGAACTCACCTACATGATCGCCTTCAAGTACCTGCCTGAGGAGGAGATTCTCGAGGCCATCCGCACTCGTCCGCCGGGCCAGAGCGTGGTGGTCACCGGGCGCGGCGGCGGCAAGGCGCTGCAGGAGATCATGGATACCGTGTCCGAGGTGAAAGAGATCAAGCACGCCTATCGCGCGGGCATCAAGGCGCGCAAGGGCGTGGATTATTAACCAGCGTCGCCGCGGCGCCGGCCTGCTGCTGGCGGGACTGTGCCTGGCCCTGCCCCTGTGTATCCTGCTCGGCCTTGCCAGCGGCGCGGTTCCCCTCGGGGCCGCGGACATCCTCGCCGGGCTGCACGCCACGCTCGCCGGCGCACCGCCCGACCAGGCCGCCCTGATTGTCGGCCAGCTGCGCCTGCCGCGAGTGCTGCTGGCGGCGCTGATGGGGGCGATCCTGGGCATGAGTGGCGCCGCGACCCAGGGCCTGTTCCGCAACCCCCTGGCCGACCCCTCCCTGATCGGTGTCACTGCCGGGGCTTCCCTGGGCGCGGCCCTGGTGATCGTGTTGGGTGGGAACCTGCTGCAGGGATATACCGCCCTGACCGCGGTCTCCATCGGGGCCTTCGCCGGGGGCGCAGTGGCCGTGCTCTTCGTGTACCGCCTGGCGACCTCCTCCAGCGGCACCTCGGTCGCCACCATGCTGCTGGCCGGCATCGCTATCACCGCCCTGGCCGGCGCGGTGGGCAGCCTGCTGGAGTTCCATGCCGACAATGACATGCTGCGGCGCATCTCCCTGTGGAAAATGGGCGGGATGGACGG
>CAYTDW010000363.1:0-3968 GCA_964436585.1 uncultured Halioglobus sp.
ACGCTGGCCAAGTATCCCCCCGGCAGCAGTTCATCGAGCCGGCCGCGCCAGCTGCCTTTGGTTTCATTCATCTCGCTCATGCCCCTATCCCGTCAATGCTGGTGATGTTCGTGTGATTGCTCGTTGCCGGCGCTCTTTTTTACCTCGGCCAGGGTGCACACCGGTGCGCCTCCCGCCAGTTCCAGGCACAGCCGGACCTGCTCGCCCGGCGCCGGCATCTGTGCCAGGCCCATGAGCATCAGGTGGGTGCCCCCGGGGGCGAACACCAGGCTCTGCCCCGGCGCCAGCTGCAGCTGCGCCACCTGCTCCATGCGCAGGAGCCCGTCGACTTCCCGGGTGGTGTGGATCTGGGTGGTACCGGCGATGGCCGCGCTGGCGCCGATGATGGTCACCGCCGCCGCGCCGCGGTTGGTGGCGGTGAGGTAGGCCGCGGTATTGGGCTGGCCGGGGGGCAGGGCCCGCACCCAGGCGCCCTCCAGCGACAAGCCTGCGGGCTCAGCCGCGACGGCCAGCAGCGGCGCCAGGTTCAGGAGCAGCGCCGCGTACAGCAATCTCTTCAATTCAATACTCCCGTGGGGAACCCGCCGCCCGATGCGGCGTCCCATGACTATACCATTGAGCGGCGACATCATCGCAGCGGATTGGGTACTGAGTCGACAGGCTGGTACAATTGCGCACCATTTTGGGTGATATAAAGGAGTTCTGATGCGAGCGCTGCTTGCCGGCTTTCTGCTACTGGCCGCGGGCCTGGTCCATGCCCAGCTCGGCGGCGCTGCCGCAACCAGCCCCTTCGGCGCCGCGGCGGCAGCGCCCCGGTTCCTGCCGGTGGAGGAAGCCTACCAGGCCAGTGTCGAGGTGCGCGAGGATAAAAGCCTGCGCGTCCACTGGCAGATCGCCGCTACCTACTACCTCTATCAGCACGGTTTCAAATTCGCGCTGGCAGACGCGCAGGGGGATATCCCGCTGGGGGTCGAATTGCCCGCCGGCCTGCAGCGGGAGGACGAGTACTTCGGCAAGGTGGAGGTCTATTATGACGTCGCCGAGATCCTGCTGCTTCCCGAGCGGATACCCGCAGTGGCGACCCTGTCGCTGGAATCACAGGGCTGCGCCGATGCGGGCCTGTGCTACCCGCCCCGCAGGGAGTACTTCGAGGTCGACTTCGCCAGCGGCAGCGTGACCGCCGTCGCCGCCCCGGCGCGGGGGGCGACGGTCGAGGCAGCGGGAGGGGCCATGGCGACGACGGGCACCCTGCTTTATATGCTGCTGCTGGCCTTCGTCGGCGGCGCCATCCTCAACCTGATGCCCTGCGTATTTCCGATCCTGTCGCTCAAGGTGCTGAGTTTCGCCCGCAGCTCCGACCACGACCGCCACCTGCACAGCTGGACCTACGCCGCCGGGGTGGTGGCCAGTTTCGTGCTGGTTGCTGCTGTGCTGATCGCGCTGCAGCAGGCCGGCCAGGCCATAGGCTGGGGCTTCCAGTTGCAGTCTCCGGGCTTCGTGATCGCGCTCGCCTACCTGTTCATCGCCATGGGCCTGTCCCTGTCCGGGCTGGTGGAGTTCGGCGGCGGCCTGATGAATGCCGGGAACGGGCTGGCGAGCCGTGGCGGCCTCAGCGGCAGTTTCTTCACCGGTGTGCTGGCGGTGGTGGTTGCCAGCCCCTGCACCGCGCCTTTCATGGGCACCGCCCTGGGCTTCGCCCTGGGCCAGCCTCCCCAGGTCGCGCTACTGGTATTTGCCGCCCTCGGGGCCGGCATGGCCTCGCCGCTGCTGCTGCTGGGTTACAGCGGCCTGGCCCGCAACCGGATGCCAAAGCCCGGGCCCTGGATGGTAACCCTGAAGCAGCTGCTGGCATTTCCCCTGTACGCCACCGCCATCTGGCTTTTGTGGGTTGCCGGCAGGCAGACCGGCGTCAACACCATGACCGCCGCGCTGGTCGGGGCCCTGGCCCTGGCAATGGGCCTGTGGCTGTGGCGCTACGGCAAGCCGGGCAAGGCCCTGGCCCTGGCCTGTCTCCTGGCCGCTGCGAGCCTGGGCTCCTGGCGTGCGCTGGATGAAACCGGTGCCGGCGTCTCCGGCCTCACGGCCGGCAAGGTGGCCTGGTCCGAGCAGTCGCTGGCGCAGTTGCGCAGCGCCGGCACGCCGGTGTTCGTGGACGTCACCGCCGACTGGTGTATCACCTGCATGGCCAACGAATCAGCCGTGTTGCTGACCGAGGAAGTCACTGCGGCCTTCGCCGCCGCCGGCATCGTCTACATGGTGGCGGACTGGACCAATTACGATGCGGGCATCGCCGACTTCCTGCGCCAGCACCAACGCAATGGCATCCCCCTGTACCTGCTGTACCCCGCCGATCCCAACCGGGAACCGCTGCTGCTACCGCAGCTCCTGACCCGTGACACCGTACTGGAAGCGGTAAGGGCGATTTCTACCCAGAAGCCGGACGTTGCCGCTTTTTCGCCGGCAGATCGCCGCGGTTCCCGCGATTAGCCGCCGTTTCAACCCACCCCGAAAAAATGTAACCATCGAACACTTCAGTGCCCGGAAATCAGCTTAACTTCTGCAATACGGTCGCTAAAAGCAGGCAAAAATCAAGCAAAAAGTAAATGTCGTGGACAGCCCCGGCAATTTGATCCACACTTGCCGCACATTACGCCCCCAGCGGAACTGAACGTGCCATGGCGACCATCCTGGTGTTACACGGACCCAACCTGAACCTGCTCGGCAAACGCGAGCCCGGAATCTACGGCAGCACCACCCTGGCCGATATCAACCTGGGGCTGGAGCGGCTGGCCCGGGAGCGGGGCCACCACCTGCTGCACATGCAGAGCAACGCCGAATACGAACTGGTGGAGCGGGTGCAGGACGCCGGCCGCGAGGGCGTCAACTTCATCCTGATCAACCCCGCCGCCTTCACCCACACCAGCGTGGCGCTGCGGGACGCCCTCAGTGCGGTGGCTATCCCCTTTATCGAGATCCACCTGTCGAACGTCCACGCCCGGGAAGAGTTCCGCCGCGTCTCCTATTTTTCCGACCTGGCACGGGGCGTTATCTGCGGCCTCGGGGCCCAGGGCTATACCCTCGGGCTGCTGGCGGCGCTGCAGCAGCTGGAACAACCATGAATACCCTATCGAGAGACTGACTTATGGACATTCGCAAGGTTAAGAAGCTGATCGAGTTACTCGAAGAGTCCAACATCAACGAGATTGAAATCAAGGAGGGCGAGGAGTCTGTGCGCATCAGTCGCAGCGGCGCCCAGGCGCCGAGCGGCGCTCATTACGCGCCGCCGCAGTATGCGCCCCAGTACGCTCCCCAGTATGCGCCGGCGCATGCCGCACCGGCGGCTCCGGCCGCGGCGACAGCCGCCCCGGCGGCGACAGAGCAGGCGCCGGCCGCGCCCGCCGCCAGCGGCCACCTGCTGCGCTCGCCGATGGTCGGCACGTTCTATCGCTCACCCTCCCCCAGCTCGCCGGCGTTTGTGGAAGTGGGGCAGGCGGTCAAGGCCGGCGATATCATCTGCATCGTCGAAGCCATGAAGATGATGAACCAGATCGAGGCGGACAAGACGGGTACCATCGGGGCGATCCTGGCGGAAAACGGCGAGCCGGTGGAGTTCGACCAGCCCCTGTTTTCCATCATCTAGCCCACCGCCCCGCGCTGATCAGAGGATAACAACATGCCCATCCTGGACAAGGTGCTCATCGCCAATCGCGGCGAGATCGCATTGCGTATACTGCGCGCCTGCAAGGAACTGGACATCCGGACCATCGCCGTCCACTCCACCGCCGACCGGGAGCTGATGCATGTCCGCCTTGCCGATGAATCGGTCTGCATCGGCCCGGCTCCCTCCAGGGACAGCTACCTCAACGTGCCGGCCATCATCAGTGCCGCCGAGGTCAGCAACGCCTCGGCAATCCATCCCGGCTATGGCTTCCTGGCGGAAAACGCCGACTTTGCCGACCAGGTGGAAA
>CAYTDW010000364.1:0-3965 GCA_964436585.1 uncultured Halioglobus sp.
CGTGATCCCCGGCAATGACGATGCCATTCGCGCTATCAAGCTCTATGTAGCGGCCGTGGCGGACGCCTGCCTTGCCGGCAAGCTGGAATCCGGCGAGATGGTGGCGGTCAAGGACGAGTTTGTCGAAGAAGCAGCGCTGCCAGTTGAGGAAGCGCCCGGCGTAGCGGAGTAATCACCGTACCCAGGCCGCGGCGGGCGTCACGCCCGTCGAGGCAGCCATAATGCCCCTGGTGGACAACCCCCCGAGGTTTTTATTTTTAAGCCCCGGGCTCCCGGGGTTTCAAGAGGAGGAATGAGAATGTCCGCAGCACTGGTTAAGGAACTACGCGAGCGCACTGGCCTTGGCCTGCTGGAATGCAAGAAGGCGCTTGCAGCCTGCGACGGAGATATCGAGCTGGCCATCGAGGAACTGCGTAAATCCAGCGGAATGAAAGCAGCCAGGAAGGCGGGTCGTACCGCCGCCGATGGCGTGGTTGCGGCCCGGGTGGCTACTGACGGCAGCTATGCCGTGGTAATCGAGGTCAACAGCGAGACCGATTTTGTAGCGCGAGATGCCGGCTTTCTGGCGTTTGTCGACAAGGTACTCGCTGCGGCGTTCAGCAGCCGGCAGACCGATGTCGCAGCCCTGATGTCGGGTGAATTGGAAGCCACCCGCGAGGCCCTGGTGCAGAAAATTGGTGAGAACATCGGTGTGCGCCGCATCAATCTGCTGAGCGCGGACGCGGGTGTGGTCGGCGCCTATGTCCACAGCAATAACCGCATAGCGGTGCTGGTCGCGCTCTCCGGTGGCGATGCTGACCTGGCCCGGGACGTGGCCATGCATGTGGCGGCCGCAAACCCCCAGGTGGTTTCTCCTGCCGATATGCCGGCAGAGGCTATCGCCAAGGAAAGGGAAATCTACACCGCCCAGGCGCAGGATTCGGGCAAGCCTGCCGATATCATCGAAAAGATGATCGCTGGCCGCATCAAGAAATTCCTGGCGGAGAACAGCCTCATCGAGCAGGCGTTCGTGAAGAACCCGGACACCACCGTGGGCAAACTCGTGGCTGGCGCCGGCGCGGCTGTCACCGGCTTTGTGCGCTTCGAGGTCGGCGAGGGTATCGTGGTCGACAAAGTCGATTTCGCCGAGGAAGTGGCGGCCCAGCTCAGAGGCTAGATTTTCTCAGGCACATGCGAAACGGGGCTGCGGCCCCGTTTTTTTCTGGCATCCCCCTAGGGTGATCGCCCTTGGTCCTGTAAGATACCGGCCAGTTCAGGAGAGGACGTGTATGCCACAACCGGCGGGTGACAAAAAGTACAAACGCATCCTGCTCAAGCTCAGTGGCGAAGCCCTGACCGGGCGGGAAAGTTTCGGGATAGACCCCAGGATTCTGGACCGGATGGCACTGGAGGTCGGCCAGTTGGTAGGCATAGGGGTACAGGTGGGTCTGGTGGTGGGGGGCGGCAACCTGTTCCGCGGTGCGGCCCTGCAAGCCGCGGGCCTGGATCGCGTGACCGGCGACCATATGGGCATGCTGGCCACCGTCATGAATGCACTGGCGCTGCGCGACGCCCTGGAGCGCTCCAATATCTCCACCCAGGTTATGTCAGCCATACCGATGAGCGGTGTCGTTGACCACTATGACCGGCGCAAGGCTATTCGCGCCCTGAGCAATGGCGACGTTGTGGTGTTTGCCGCCGGCACCGGCAACCCGTTCTTCACTACCGACTCGTCCGCCTGCCTGCGCGGTATCGAGGTAGATGCTGAAATAGTCCTGAAGGCCACCAAGGTGGATGGCGTGTATTCCGCCGATCCCCTGAAGTTTCCCGATGCCGTAAAGTACGACCGCCTGACCTATGACGAGGTGCTCGACAAGAAGCTTGAGGTCATGGACCTCACTGCCATTTGCCTGTGCCGCGATCACAAGATGCCGGTGCGGGTGTTCGAGATGGAGAAGCGCGGCGCCCTGCTCAATATTGTCAGGGGCGGGGACGATGGAACGCTGATCCAGTAGCGGACCAAACTTGAGGAGGAAACTGCAAGGTGATTAACGATATAAAAATGGAAGCCCGGGAGCGGATGGAGAAGAGCCTCGAGGCCCTGGTTCATCACTTCAACAAGATCCGCACGGGTCGCGCCCATCCCAGCCTGCTCGACGGGATCCGGGTTGAGTACTACGGCGCCGAGACCCCGCTGTCGCAGATGGCGAATATCAGCGTGGAAGACGCGCGCACACTGTCGCTCACCCCCTGGGACAAGTCGGTCGTGCCGCAGATCGAGCGGGCGATCATGAAATCCGATCTCGGCCTGAACCCGTCTACCGCGGGTGGTGTCATCCGCATTCCGATGCCCATGCTTACTGAGGAGACCCGCAAGGGCTTTACCCGGCAGGCGCGGCATGAGGCGGAATCCGCCCGGGTATCCGTGCGCAACGCGCGCCGCGATGCCATGGCGATGCTCAAGGAACTGGTCAAGGACAAGGAGATCGGTGAGGATGATGAGCGCCGCGGTCAGGAAGATGTACAGAAACTGACGGATTCTTTTATCGCCCAGATTGAAAAGCTGCTGGCGGAAAAGGAAGCCGACCTGATGGAAATCTGAACCCACTCGGATGGGTAGCAGCGAGATTTCATCCGGGCCAGGCGATGAGCCAGGGCAGGTTATTCCCCGCCACGTGGCGATAATCATGGACGGCAATAATCGGTGGGCACAACAGCGGGGATTGCCCGGGCCTGTGGGGCACCGGGCAGGGGTCGAGGCGGTGCGCGGTGTGTTGCGCGCCTGCCGCAAGCACGGCGTGGAGGTGCTCACCCTGTTCGCTTTCAGCAGCGAAAACTGGGGCAGACCGCAGCCTGAGGTGCGCGCTCTCCTGGCCCTGCTGTCGCGTTACCTGCGCAGTGAGGTGAGGGAATTGCACAAGGATGGCGTGCGCCTGCGGTTCATCGGCCAGCGAGGTCGCTTCAGCGAGCGCCTGCGCCGGCTCATGCTGCAGTCTGAACAGATTACCGCCGGCAACAGGGCAGCGACTGTCGTCATCGCGGTCGATTACGGTGGCCAGTGGGATATCGCCCTGGCAGTGCAGAAACTGGCCCAGCGTGTCCGTGAAGGCAATCTGCAGCCGGAGGAGATCACGCCTGAACTGATCGACAAGAATGTCTCGATCAGTGACCTGCCTCGCCCGGACCTGTGCATCCGGACCGGTGGTGACGCCCGCATCAGCAACTTCATGCTCTGGCATTTCGCTTACAGCGAGCTGTACTTTACCAATATCCTGTGGCCGGATTTCCATGAGGCCGAGTTTGCCGCTGCGCTGGCTGACTACAGCCGTCGGGAGCGCCGCTTTGGCCTGCGGGAAACACCCGGGCTGGTTAGTGGTGGAGACGTCCATGCTTAGGCAGCGGGTGATCACCGCACTCATCATGGCTGGCCTGTTCCTGCTGGCTGTCGCCTTCCTTTCACAGCCATGGCTGGCACTGCTGTTCGCTGGTCTCATCTGCCTGGGCGCCTGGGAATGGTCCGGCCTCTGCGGCTGGACGTCCCCCCTCCTGCGCGGCCTCTACGTGGTGGCGGTGATCGCGGTGCTGGGCCTGCTCTACCAGCATTGCCAGTTGGGCGCGACGCCATCGCGGGAGCAGGTGCAGCCGGTACTCGGGGTGGCCTGCCTGTGGTGGTCGCTGGCGCTGCTATGGGTCAAGGGATATCCCGGAAGTGCAGTATTCTGGCGTACGCAGCCGATGCGCAGCCTGATCGGGATGCTGGTGCTCGCACCCGCCTGGGTGGCCGCCGTCTATCTGGTCAGCTTGCCCCGGGGGGGCGGCCTGGTGGTGATCCTGGTGCTGGTGGTGGCGACGGCGGATATCGGCGCGTATTTCTCCGGCAAGCGCTGGGGTAGACACAAGCTCGCGGAAGTAGTCAGTCCCAAAAAAACCTGGGAGGGCTTCTGGGGCGGCATCATTGCATCGACGCTGCTGGCCTTCATCCTGTG
>CAYTDW010000365.1:0-3958 GCA_964436585.1 uncultured Halioglobus sp.
TGGAAAGTGTGTATACGGCAACGTATCGAGGGTTCAAATCCCTCCCTCACCGCCACTAATTTTGAAAAAGCCAATAAATACAGATAGATATAGCATGCTATCCAGAACTCTCGGCTTCCTTTCATACCCGCTGCCTCAACTGGCGCAGTAGATCAGTCCTGAGTCCGACGGACCCCCGGGTGAAAATCGATGAGTGACGAAATGACAGGCGGAGCATCCATGGTCGCGCGGGCCGCCCGATTCCTGGCCGTGATGTTTGCATGGACACTACTGCTGGGGGGCTGCGCCAGCCTGCCTACCTCGCTGGACCCGCCCAAAGTGTCAATGGAGAGTTTTGCCAGCCTGCCCTCGGAAAGTGGTGCCCCGCGCTTTCTGATCAAGTTGCGGGTGCAGAACCCCAACGAGCAGACGCTTGACATTGCCGGTGTCAGCTACAGCATTGCCCTGATGGGGCAGGAGGTCGTCACCGGTGTGAGCAACGATGTGCCGGTGATAGAGGGATACAGCGAGGGTATCGTATCACTCGAGGCGAACCTCAAACTGCTCCAGGTGCTGCGATTGCTGGCGAGCCTGGGTCGGGCCGAGACCGACGAGCTGGCCTACCGCTTTACTGCCAAGATTGATTTCAAGGGCCTGCTGCCCACCCAGCGCGTGGAGGAGGAGGGACAGATCTCACTAAACCAATAGGCCGCGGTGAGTGCCTTACGTTTAACCCCAGATTGATTGGGCGAAAATGGCGAGAATGATGGCGGGACATACCACGCGCACCCACCATGGCCAGATTTTCCAGAACCAACCCCGCTCGATGTCCGGGCTGCCCTTACGCAACTCCTGCAGGAGTTTATCCCGGTGCAGGATCCACCCGGCGTAGATGCAGATGACCAGGCCCAACAGCGGCTCGCTGTAGCGGGTCGTCGCGCTGACCACAAACCCGAAGAGGGTGTCGAAATTGAGCAGGATCACCACGCTGACAAGGGCGATTCCCGTTCCAATGGCATACACCGCGGTTTTGCGCGGCACGCTGTGTTCCTCGATGCAGTAGGCCACCGGTACTTCCAGCATGGAAATGGAGGAGGTGAGCGCGGCGATCGTCATCAGGAAAAAAAACAGGATTGATACGAGGATGCCGGTCGGCCCCATGGTAGTGAACAGTTCTGGCAGCACTGAGAACACCAGGGTATCTTCCGACAGCAATTCACCACTGGCGCCGAAAATCTCAACGCCGTTGTGCAGCGCGACGTACATGGCGGGCAGTACCAGGAAACCGGCCAACACCGCTATCGAAATGTCCACCAGGGTCACCATGCCGCCCACCAGCGGCAGATTCTGCCTGTCGTCAATATAGGAGCCGTAAATCAGCATGGTGCCCACTCCCAGGGACAGGGAGAAAAAGCTCGAGCCCAGGGCCTTCAGGATGAGTTCCGGGGATAGCACCCGCTCGAAATCGGGTAGCAGGTAAACCCTGAGGCCCTGCATGGCCCCGTCCAGGGTCAGTACGTAGCCCACCAGCAACACCAGGGTGACTATCAACATAGGCATAAGGCGGGCTGACCAGCGCTCGATGCCGTCCTGTACACCCCGGGCTATGATGGCGATGGTCAGGCCAATGAAGAGCAGCATTGAGCAGACATCCCGGGCCAAGCCGGATGACACCAGCCAGGCTGACGCGGAATCGATGCCCAGCAGCGTGGCGAAGGATGACAGGCAGTAGGCGATCATCCAGCCGGCCACTATGGCATAAAAACTGAGAATCAGGCTGGCAACGATGAGGCCGACAATCCCCGCGGTCTTGCCGACAACGCGCAGCGGGGTGTTGGGCGAAATCTGCTGCAGAGCCCGCACCGCGTTGGCATGGGTATGGCGCCCGATAATCAGCTCGGCCATCAGCACGGGGTAGGCGAGGAGGAAGGCGAGCAGCAGATAGACCAGCAGGAAAGCAGCCCCGCCATTGCTGGCGGCCTGGGTGGGGAAGCCCCAGATATTGCCAAGCCCGACCGCGCTGCCTGCCGCGGCCATAACGAAGCCGAAACGTGAACTGAATTCGCCTCGTGCCGCTGCCATAATCAGACTCCTTTACTATTTTTCTTTGCGTCCGCGGCAACTGTAGCATGAAGCGCCGGCGCAGCCGACAGGCTAATTGCCCAGGTCCGCCTGGCAGGGGCGGAAATCCCTGGTCGCAGCCCGGTTTACGCCAAACAGCTTGAGCGTGAGCTCGGGTATCAGCATGAGTGCCGACGAGGTGGCATCGGCCACCGCGGCGACGGGCGAAATCTCCGCTTTGGGCTTACTCATATCACCTTTGAGCCTGATGCCGGCGGGCACCTGCAGCAGTCGCGATTTCGATAAGGGTGTGAGCCGCACATCCATGCGCCGCTTTACCAGGTCGAATTGCGCGCTGCCGGACGCCACCATTTTTGTCGATTCGATAAACAGGTTCTCACTGGTCGCGACACCGTTGCGCAGCTCAAATTTGGCCATGGTGCAGTCGAGGCGCGTGGATTTTTCCGTCAGTGCCCCGGAGTAGATCCAGGCCAGCAGGTCAGTGGCCAGCAGGTCGTAGGCGGCACCCTCCAGGATCGCATTTTCCAGCGCCAGTGCCACGCTGCCATTCATGCTGCTGACCAGTGCCTCCGCGGTCTCTCCCATTACAGTGACGCCACCCAGTATCGTCAGTGCCCCGGTGACATTGGCTGTGATACCGACATCCCTGAGGATGGCACCCAGGGGGAGGGCCGTGGCCTGTGCCGACAGGCTCAGGGCGGGTGGCGTCGGGTTGAGGTCGATAATGCCGCGCATTTCTGCCAACACCTGGTTGTAGCCGGCGGAAAGCTGTTGCAGGGTGTAGCGCTGGTCCTGGCCGCTGATTTTCAGCTGAAGGCTGTCCAGTTTGCTGCTATCACCGCTGAATCCGTCAATTCGAATGCTTACGTCGATGGGAAACTCAGGTGAATATTTCCGCAACTGCGCCAGCCACACTGGGGTTGGTCCCGGCTCGGGCGGTGCTCCTTGCGCAGTGGCCTGCTGTTTCGTTGTGTCATTTGCTGCAGCATCAGCGGCGGCAGAGTCGGTTACAGAATTGTTGTCCGACTCTGCAGGAAAAAAGCCGAAATCCTGCAGTTTGAGTTGCGGTGTCTCGAGCGCAACTTGCACGCCCTGTATCCGATTTTTCCCCAGTTGGATGCGGGTGTCACCGCTGATTTCGGTGTCACCGACCACTGCCTTCAGGGTTCCGTGGATTTCTCCCGGGGTCGTTGCCACGACAAGACTGCCACTGAGAGGTTTCAGCGCCCGCCCGCTGATGGATTCCAGCAATGCGGGGTCTGCCAGCCGGAACTGTGCATCCAGATCGATACCGGGAAGCCCGGACAGATCACTGACTCTCCCCTCGAGGGTAAATGCCAGGGGTGTGGTGGTATCGCCAATCCGGCCTGTGGCTTCTGCAAGTGGTTTAGCTTCCCCGATTGCAGCCTTGATATCGAGCAATTGGAATACGTCGCCCTGTTGCGCGAGCCTGGCGCTGAGCTTGACAGGGCCCAGTACCGGCATCGGCAGGCGGCTGTACTGGGACAGCGCGGAGGTATCACTGATGTCGATTACCAGTGGCGCCGCCAGCTCGGCCAGGGGGGATTTTTCACCCGCTTGCACAACGGCGCTCAGGGGTCCGATCGTCGCTGCCAGGTCACTGGCGGTAATGACAATCTTGCCCTCGCTGAGTTGCAGCTTTTCTGCGCTGCCTTTTACCGCGATCGATGCGGTAAGCTCGTGGTGTGGCGGAATGTCGGCCCGCTGCAGGAGGGTATTGAGCTGCGCTGAATCCGGTACGCGGGCCTGCAGGACGAGGTTAATATCATCGACCGCGATTTTCTCCTGCTGGCCCCGCCCGGTGCTGATCCGGCCAAGCTCGCCCGACGCGCTTATTTCGATTGCCCCGGGCGCGCCCGTTTCCAGCACCAGGTTC
>CAYTDW010000366.1:0-3957 GCA_964436585.1 uncultured Halioglobus sp.
AAGCGCAAACTGCTGGAAAAACAGAAGGCGGGAAAGAAACGCATGAAACAGGTGGGTCGGGTGGAAATTCCCCAGTCGGCGTTTCTTGCAGTGCTCAAGGTGGACGGCTGACAGGTTCAATTATGGATATCGATTTCCCACTCATTCTCGTGATCCTGGTATTTGGCAGTGGCCTCATATGGCTGCTCGATGCGCTGTTTATTGCTCCCGGGCGCCGCCGTACCGTGACGGCGCTGCAGGGACAGTATCCGCGCTGGCAGGAGCCTGGCAGCGAACATGCCCTGAAGTACCAGGCGCAGTTGGACGAAGTGGCCCGGGAGCCAGTCGTGGTGGAATATGCCAGGTCATTCTTCCCGGTGCTGCTGGTGGTATTCGTGTTGCGCTCTTTCCTGGTGGAGCCCTTCCAGATTCCGTCGACTTCCATGGTGCCGACGCTGGAGGTGGGGGACTACATCCTGGTCAACAAATATACCTATGGCATCCGCCTGCCGGTGCTGCGCACCAAGGTCTGGCCGCTGAATGAACCCAAGCGCGGCGATGTCATGGTATTTTTCCCGCCCCATATGAACGACACCTATTTCATCAAGCGCGTGATCGGCCTGCCCGGGGACACGGTCTCCTATCGCGACAAGCGGCTGTATGTGAATGGCGAGAAGGTTCCGGAGGAGACTTTGGCGGTAGTGCCGGAAGGCGCGTCGCGGCACCAGACCGGGCTGGAGACGCTGGGGGATGCCAGGCACCTTGTGCGCCAGGACCAGTCCCGCCCGGCACAGGATTTTTCGGTGTTGGTGAAGCCCGGGCACTACTTTATGATGGGGGACAACCGGGATAACAGCAGCGACAGCCGGGTTTGGGGCCAGGTGCCGGAAGAGGATATAGTTGGCAGGGCCTTCGCCATCTGGATGCACTGGGACTCCCTGCTGAGCATTCCGAGCTTCGGCCGCGTCGGCCTGATAGAATAATTTTCGCGCAATCGGGGGTGTACCAAATGAAAACACTATCGTATCAACGGGGGATGTCCATACCGGCCATGATGCTGGTGGTAGCCATGGTGGCCTTTTTCGTGATGTGCAGTATCCGCATGTTTCCGCGCTACATGGAGTACCTGAGTATTCGCGAGATCGTGGAGACTGTCGCCCGGGAGTACAATCCCGACGAGGAGGATCTCGCCGATATCCGGCGCCGGCTCGATACCATGTTCAACACCAACCAGATCAATGACCTGCAGCCCAAGGATGTCGAGATCTTCCACAAGGAAGGCCGCACCTATATCGATGCCAGTTACGAAACGCGGGTGCCGATCATGGGTATCGTGGATGCCGTCATGACTTTCGACGACCTCAAGATAGAAACCCGCGCGACCAAACGTTAGTCAATGGCAGCCAGCGCGGTCCTGCAACAGGCCCTCGGCCACGAGTTCGCTGACCCTGAGTTATTGGTGATGGCGCTGACCCATCGCAGCGCCGGCAGCAAGAACAACGAACGCCTGGAATTCCTCGGGGATTCCATCATAAACCACATAATCGCCGACGCCCTCTATCAGCGTTTTCCCCGCGCCAGGGAGGGCGACCTGAGCCGCATGCGGGCAACGCTGGTAAAGGGCGAGACCCTGGCGGAACTGGCGAGGGAGCTGCACGTGGGTGAGCATCTGCTGCTCGGCCCCGGCGAGCGCAAGAGCGGTGGCTACCGCCGTGCTTCCATTCTCGCCGACGCCCTTGAAGCCCTCGCCGGCGCTATTGTGCTCGACGCCGGGTATGAGCGCTGCCGCGACTGCGTGCTGCACTGGTTTGGCACCCGCCTCGACCAGCTCGCGGCCGGGGCTGTGGATAAAGACGCCAAGACCCGACTGCAGGAATACCTGCAGGGGCGCGGTAACCCCCTGCCCGAATACCAGCTGGTTGCAGTCGAGGGCGATGACCACGACCAGCAGTTCAGCGTGGCCTGTCGCCTGAGCAAGCCCCAGCTGGTGGCGCAGGGCTCGGGCAGTAGTCGGCGCAGGGCCGAGCAGGCCGCCGCCCGGGACGCGCTGCAGAAACTGGCGGCACATGGGCACTGATAATACCCGCCGCTGCGGTTATGTCGCCATCGTCGGGCGGCCGAACGTGGGCAAATCCACCCTGCTCAATCACCTGCTCGGCCAGAAAATCAGCATCACTTCCCGTAAACCCCAGACCACGCGCCACCGGGTGCTCGGCATCAAGACCGAGGCGGACCACCAGATTATTTTTGTCGACACACCGGGCCTGCACAAGGACGCCGGCAAGGCGATAAACCGCTATATGAACCGGGCGGCCAGCGCCGCGATCCGCGATGTGGACCTGGTGGTATTCGTGGTGGATCGCACCGCCTGGACTGAAGAGGACGCCATGGTGCTGGAGCAGATCAGGCAGGGCGGGCTGCCCTGCCTGCTGGTGGTCAACAAGGTGGACCTGCTGGAGGACAAGACCAGCCTGCTGCCCCATCTGCAGGCACTGGCGGGAAAGATGGATTTCGCGGCGATCCTGCCGGTTTCGGCCCTGCGGCGGCACAACGTGCTGGAGCTGGAGCGGGAGATCCTGAAGTTCCTGCCGCGTTCCGAGCACTTTTTTCCCGAGGACCAGATCACTGATCGCAGCCAGCGATTCCTGGCGGCGGAGATCGTGCGCGAGAAGATCATGCGCCAGCTGGGTGAGGAGATCCCCTACGCCATTGCGGTGGAGATCGAGGAATTTGCCCTCGATGGCGGGGTGCTGCATATCTCCGCCCTGATCTTCGTAGAGCGCAAGGGCCAGAAAATCATCCTGGTGGGCGAGGGCGGCTCCCGCCTGCGCTCCATCGGCGCGGATGCGCGGCGCGACATGGAACTGTTGTTTGACAGCAAGGTGATGTTGCGGCTGTGGGTCAAGGTCAAGTCGGGCTGGTCGGACGACGAGCGGGCGTTGCGCAGCCTGGGCTACGACGATGTCTAGTTTTTTGGCCGGAGTAATCCCAGCCTAGCCGTATGCGTGTCTATCTGCAGCCCGCCTATTTCCTCCACAGCCGCCCCTACCGGGACAGCAGCCTGCTGCTGGAAGTGCTCACCGCCGAGCAGGGCCGTATCAGCCTGGTGGCGCGCGGGGCCAGGCGCAAAACCCGCGGCGGCAGCGGCAGTGCCCTGCTGCAGCCCTTCGTACCGCTCCTGCTGTCGTTCAGCGGCCGCACCGAGCTGAAGAACCTCAACGCCACCGAGGCCGCCGGCCGCCCGCTCCCATTGCCCGGGGAGCGCCTGTTCAGCGGGCTCTACCTGAACGAGTTGCTGGTGCGCCTGTTGCATCCCCACGATCCTCACCCGCAAATCTTTGCCGCCTACGGCTCCACCCTCGGCGCCCTGGCCAGCGGCGAGGAAATCGACGATAGTTTGCGCCGGTTCGAGTTTGCCCTGCTGGGCGAGCTTGGCTACGGCTTCGAGCTGGATATCGACGGCAGCAGCGGGGAAGCGGTGCAGGCACGGGAGTGGTACCACTACCATCCCGACTACGGGCTGGTTGCCAGGGGGGCCGTCGTTGAAGCGGCCCGGCCCGCCTTCAGCGGCGCCGACCTGCTGGCCCTGGCAGCAAATGACTTCGGCGGCGGCGCACGCCTCACCGCAAAGCGCCTGCTGCGGCTGGTGCTGGCGCACCAGCTGGGGGATGCTCCGCTGCGCAGCCGGGAATTGTTCCGGGCGCCGTCCAGGTCGGGGCGGGACCAGGACTGCAACATCCAGGAGCTGCCGTGATCGCCATAGGTACCGATATTCTCCGCATCGGGCGGATCGAGGATGTGGTGGAGCGCCTGGGCGATCGCTTTGTAGCACGTATCCTTACCCCGGTCGAGCAGGCGGAGTACCGCGCCAGTCCGCAACCCCGCCGGCTGCTGGCAAAGCGCTTTGCCGACAAGGAGGAGATCGCTATAGCCCTCGGCACTGGCATTGGCCGCGGCTTGAGCTGGCAGGATATCACC